>OMYH01000007.1:32511-98778 GCA_900315255.1 uncultured Eubacteriales bacterium
ATATTTACTCCCCATAAATCCAAAGCTTGGAATTATGTAAAAACCCTGATTCTATGCGGGTTTCTTCCATGAATCCAAAATAACTTACAGTCCTTAGGGACATTTGGAATATTGGGCAGACTTATTTCAATGCGAAATCCGGAATGTTTAATTCGGAATTAGAATTATAAATCAGAGTCTGTAATGACCGAACATAGCATGATACCCTTCACTTTGAACTATGAGCTTTGAACTAATAACTTGCACAAATGACACAACAAAGCATGATCCCTCACCATTTTTAAGTTTTAAGTCTTAAGTTTTCAGTTTTAAGTAGTATGTCACAGGCGGCGAGTCGCCTTTACTAAGTCATTGTCAGAACAAAGCTTCTGTGCGGGGATAAACGTTCGTCACGAATAAGGCATGACGGAAATACCTGCGGCCGTTTGGCCGTCATGAATCCCATTTATATCTCCATAAATCCCATGATGGGACTTATGTAAAACCCCTGATTCTATGCGGGTTTTCTCCATGAATCCCATATAACTTACAGTCCTTAGGGACGGTGAGATTCATGTGTTGATTCAATGCGGAATTCGGTATGCTTAATTCGGAATTGAAATTATAAGTCGTGCTTTATTCTGTCATTTTCAGCGATAACTTTATCATAGAGTGTGAAAAACGCTGCCTCGCAGATACCCCTCTGTCACTTCGTGACATCTCCCCTTTCAGGTGAGACAAACAGAGCCGTCCCTGCAAGGGAAGGTGGCAGCCGTAAGGCTGACGGAAGGGTCAAATTTCACAACTTTGAACTATGAACTTGCACAAATGACAGAAGAAACCATGATTCCCACACAATAATTCCTAATTTCTCACTCCTAATTCCTCATTTTCAATAATTGCACATTGCACATTGCTCATTGCCCACTGCTCATTGCCCACTGCACATTGAATCAATGCGTACTGTTATAGTTGAAATAATCCGAGCTTGAACAATCGAAGCACGGAACATACTCCTCGTCTGCCGCCGACAGCTCCTGAATAAATCCGTCCATGTCAAGCTCTATCGCATGATCGACTACCTCGTCGTATTCCTCCTGAGTGATCTTGCGGTTGATCTCGGGGTATTTGTATGCCTCGCCCGTGGGAATGTACTGCCCCATAACGCTGACGAGAACATTATCTCCGTAATATGCTCTGATAGTGTCGAGAATAGCGATGCTGTCTTTTGTATGGTTGGGCAGAACAAGCACACGAACGATCGTGCCCTTTTGGATGATCCCGTCTTTGTCTAATTTCACCTTGCCCGTCTGACGAACCATTTCTTTTATCGCCGCCAATGCAACATTGGAGTAGTCATATGCGCTCGAATACTTTTCTGCAAGCCTGTTGTCGCTGTATTTAAAATCAGGCAGGTATATATCTATATAACCCTCAAGCCGCTTCAGGCTCTCTACCGTTTCATAGCCGCTTGAATTGTACAGCACGGGTATCTTTGGACGGTATATCTTGAAGCTCTCTATAACAGCCTCGATGAAGTGGCTTGCACTCACCAGGTTAATGTTGTGAACACCCTGATCTTCAAGATTGCGGTAGCAGTTTGCAAGCTGCTGAGGGGTGATGAATGTTCCTACATGGTTTACGCTGATCTCGTAATTTTGGCAGAAAACACATTTGAGAGTACAGCCGCTGAAAAAAATTGCGCCGCTGCCCCGGCTGCCGCTGATACAGGGTTCTTCCCAGTAGTGAGGGCCAACTCTTGCAACCTTCGGCTGCAAGCCCATGCCGCAAAAGCCGTTCCCTTCAAGCAGTGTTCTTTCAACACCGCATTTGTGCGGACAGGCAACGCAGCTTTTTAAATAATCCATTGTGGCTCCTCCTTTCGATGTTTAACTGCCAATGTAACGCCGGCAGTGTTGGATCCTAATATATATTGTAACAGTGATTTGCGATTATGGCAATATCTGTTGGGAAAAAAGGAAAAAATAATTGAAGTTTTTCCCTGTTGATGATAAAATTAAGGAGACACTGATTAAATTGAGCGCCGAAGTTGCGCTGTCAGATTTTTAGGCAAATTGTGCGAAAAATCCGCAGGAATACTGACGTATTTCAAGGATTTTGAGTGCAATTTGACAAAAAGATGCAAGCAAATTTGGGACGTGATTTAATCAGTGGTTCCTTAAAATAATGAGGTCATAATTCAAAGTCCTCGGGATCGTATTTCGGGAGAACAGGCGGCATGAACGGCTTCCTGAGAAGAGGATCATATGAGAACTTTCTACACTTGCCGTTTATTATCGCCTTGTTCTTTGTGCAGAACTGCGCTCCGTCTATGCTCTCGACACAATGCTCACAGTATGAACAGTCAACGGGAATGTTTTTGCCGAATAATCTGGGTGACATATGCTCTCCCTCCTTAATTCCAACTAATATTATAATCTCATTTATGAACACTATATTTCTTCAGGAGAATGATAACATGATTTTTAACAGTAATACTATGAATTTGCATTTTAAAGACGCTCTGGCATACCTTAGCTTTCGGGAGTTTGAAAAGCTCGGTTTTGTCAATCACGCTTTTTCGACAAGGCTCGGGGGAGTCAGTACGGGTGAGTTCAACTCGATGAATATGTCCTTTGGCAGAGGGGATACCGATGAAAATGTGCATGAGAACTACCGCAGACTTTGCGAAGCGATAGGAACTGATTACAATGATCTTGTTGCGTCTGCGCAGGATCATAAAACCTTTGTTCGCAGAGTAACAAAAGACGATCGTGGAATAGGAATATACCGTCCGAGAGATATGGAGAGTGTTGACGGACTGATCACAAACGAAAAAGGCGTGGCATTGGTGACGTACTTCGCAGACTGTACGCCTGTACTCCTTGCGGATACGAAAAATCATGCGATAGGGTCGTGTCATGCGGGCTGGAGAGGTACGGTAGGGAAGATAGCAGGGATCACCGTCCGCAGAATGTGCGAGGAGTTTGGAACAGACCCTGCCGATATAAAAGCGGCGATAGGGCCTGCAATATCAAAATGCTGCTATGAGGTAGACGAGCCGGTTGCACGCAGGTTTATGGAGCTTGGTCTTGATACCGGAAAAATTGTGTTCCCTAAGGATAACGGGAAGTATGTGATCGACCTTTTGGAAACCAACAAGCAGATACTGATGAGTGCTGGAGTGAAAGAAAGTAACATTACTGTAAGCGATGTGTGTACACGCTGTAACCATGATCTGATCTGGTCGCACCGTGCCACAAACGGCAGAAGAGGCGGTATGTGTGCAATTATAGAAATTGTGTGAAGACTGCGTGAATAATATTGTGTAATCTTCTAAAATTATTTTCCCTGATATGTGTAAATAAACGAAATTCAATTCAATTAATAAAAGGTAGTTGAATATGTAAATTATATATGTTAAAATTAAACAGTAAAAGTGGGTGCTTGAACTTGCGCCCGAACATCTATAATGCTTCAATTAATTACTGAAAGGGAGAGTAAAATGAAACATACAAAGGCTTTATTGTCTGCGGTTTTGTCTGTAGCATTGCTTGCAAGCGCTGCGTCGCCTGCATATGCCGCAACACAGACTAACGCAGCTTCAGGTGCTCAGGTAACAGTTAACACATCTTCCGCAGACGCATCTACGTTCTCGTGGGACAATGCTACTGTATACTTCCTGCTTACCGACAGATTCAAGAACGGCGATACTTCAAATGACGGAGCGTACGGACGTATGAAAACGGTTAGCGGTGACAGCAGAGCTACATTCCACGGCGGTGACTTTGCAGGTATTACACAGGAGATAGAGGCAGGCTACTTCAATGACCTCGGTGTTAACGCTATCTGGCTGACAGCTCCTTACGAGCAGCTTCACGGCTATCTTCTCGGCGGAGATGACGGCTCGCATTTTGCACACTATTCCTATCACGGATATTATGTTCTTGACTATACAGAAGCTGATCAGGCATACGGCAGCAAGGAAGAATTTAAAAAGCTGGTAGACACTGCTCACGAACACGGTATCCGTATAGTAATGGATATAGTTATGAACCACGCAGGCTACAACAATATGATCGATATGGACGAGTATGGCTATGGTACTCTCAAGGACGGCTGGAAGCAGGTTTACGATTCCGGTAACTTTGATTCGTATCACTCACACATAGATTATACAGCTAATACCTGGACAACATGGTGGGGCGGCGACTGGATACGTGCAGGACTTCCTGGATATACTCCCGGCGGCAGCGACGAACAGACACGTACGCTTGACGGACTTCCGGACTTTAAGACTGAGCAGACATCTTCTGTCGGACTTCCTCAGCTCCTTATTACAAAGTGGACAAAGGAAGGCACACTTTCAGCAAAACAGTCTAAGTACGGTACGTCAAATACTGTAACAGGCTACATTTCCACATGGCTTGCAGAGTGGGTAAGAGAATTTGGTGTTGACGGTTTCCGCTGCGATACTGCTAAACACGTTGCATTCGGAGATTGGAAACAGCTTAAAGACGCAGGTACAAAGGCACTTGCAGAGTGGAAAGCAGCTAACCCCGACAAGAAGCTCGACGATCTCCCATTCTGGATGACAGGCGAGTGTTGGGATCATAAGCTTGGTTATGGCTATGACGGTTACTTTACCCAGGGCGGTTTTGACTCCATGATCAACTTTGAAACACAGGGCGGCGGCTTGCTTGCTGCAGGAAAGCTTGCCGGTGTTTATCAGAATTACGCAGATTCTATTAACACAAATGATAAATTCAATCAGCTTTCTTATATTTCTTCACATGACACAACACTTGCAAGAGGCGATAAGGATAACCAGTATCACCTCGGTTCGGCACTTCTCATGCTTCCGGGCGGCGTACAGATCTACTACGGCGATGAAACAAGCAGAGATTTCGTTCCGGGAATTCCGGTTACAGGCGACGGTCACGCTGTAAGAAGCGACATGAACTGGGATTCAATGGATAAAGACCTTCTTGCACACTGGCAGAAGGTCGGCACATTCCGTAATAACCATATTGCAGTCGGCGCAGGCGCAAACGTTGCTCTGACATCTACAAGCGGTACTGCATTCGGCAGAACATACGACAAGAACGGCATTACAGATAAGATCGCAGCAGTAGTTGACGCTGACGCAAATACAAGCGTTACAATAGATGTAAAAGGTATATTTGATGACGGCGCTACACTTAAAAACTGGTACGATGAGGAAACATACGATGTATCGGGCGGCAAGGTAACAGTAAACAGCGGCGCTCACGGTACTATTCTTCTTGAACAGGGCGAGAATGATTCCGTTAAGGCTAAGGTCGAAGGCGGAGCAACATTTGATACAAACGAGGAAGTTACAGTTACACTTGAGGGCGTTGATTCGGCAGTTCTCACAATAGACGGCGTCAAGAAGATCAACGTTAAGAATGGTGACAAGGTAACTATCGGCGACGCTTCATATCCCGGCGATACGGTTGAGGTCACACTCACATACACACACCCCGCAAAAGGCGAGCTTACAAAGAAGTTCTCCTTCAAGAAGAACGGCAGCACAGACGGCAAGGGCGGCGGACGCTCCGATTCGGCTATCGTTCACGTTTTGACCGATCTCACAGGTGTAAATCTCTACGCTTGGCAGGGAGACGGCGAAACAGCTACAAAGCTCGCAGGCGAATGGCCCGGCACACCGCTTTCTTCAAAGGATGACGACGGCTGGTATGTAATGGATCTCAAGACCACCGATAAGTTCAACGCTATCGTGGATCAGGAAACAAACAAGCAGACTGAAGATCTTAAGGGTCTCCAGGGCGAAACATGGATCATCTGTGATTCAAGCTATAAGACAAAAATCTTCACGGATAGGGTCGAGGCGCTCAAGGCATCCGGCAAGGATATTCCGGAATCTGATTTTGATAAGCTCAAGCAGGAGTGTAAGTCGATTAAGCTCCTTGACACTGCAGGCTATTCTGCAGACAGCTACGCAGCAGCTATGGCAGTAGTAACAGAGGCGGATAAGCTCATTTCTCAGGGTAAGAGTGAGGCTGATCCCGCAGCAGTAACCGAGATGTATAACAAGGTCAAGGCTGCAAAAGAAGCTCTTCTCAGCGGTCAGAAGATCGATACACAGACCGATACGTCAACTGATACGGGTACGGATACTACAACAGATACAGGCACAGACACAAGCACAGATACCTCAACGGATACATCAACCGACACAAGTACAGACACAAGCACTGATACATCAAGCGATATTATTGTAACTCCAGGCAAGGGCGATGTAAACAACGACGGTAAGGTTTCTCTTAAGGACGCTTCTCTGGTACAGAGAGCAGACGTCGGATTGGAAACACTCAGTGCAGCACAGCAGAGTGCAGCAGATATGAACGGTGACGGAGCAGCTAATCTGAAGGACGCTTACATCATTCAGGCAGCTGTAACCGCAAATTACGGTAAATAATCTAAAAAGATTGACAGAATATTCTGGCGGGGGACTTCGGGTTAACGGGGTCCTCTGCTGTTGTATTTCAAACAAAAAAACGCCGTGCAGTATGACGAAATGTCACCGGCTGCACGGCATTGTGTTTTTGTGAGAGAAGGTCAGATCAGGAATAATAAAGCAATGACGATGAATGTGATCAGAAGGTTCTTGTTTGTGAACAGATAAGCCATACCGAACATAACGGACAGTATAATGTAGCATATGCCGACAAGGAGATTTCCCTGTGTGATGATATGTGATACTCCCCATGTCAGGGCAAAGATAATTCCCCCGTAGGGTATGCTTTTGATCTTGAATATTTCCTCGCACCATTCCTGGAGAAGTGCGATTGTTATTGCGGTGAGGAAAACCTCAAACAGGTAGTATATATACTGAAAAATAAACTGGAACCATCCCGAGCTTATAAAATCAAGCTGTACCCGCCAGCCGCCGTATATTTCAAACTTGAGTATGACTGCCGCAATGATAATCAGCAGACAAGCGGCAGCACCCCTTTTTGCGGGAAGTCTGTTCCTTTTTGTAATATCGAATGCGAACATTCTCACGGCAGCGTAAAACATCATCAGACCTATCAGCCCCCAAAGAACACATACCATGACCCAGTGCATAATGCTTTCGGTAATGGTAAAGCTGTAATAATGCTTGTTGTAGAGAAGCTGCTCGGATTGAAGCATTAAGAATTCTGCCAGAAACCCCAACAGACAGATAACACCCATCATAAAGAAAGATGAGGGCTTTGCTTTGTATTGTTTTGCCATTGTAAACCACCTTTCGAAATATTTTTCTTATTAAGCAAGTATAACATAAAAATCAAATAATGTCTATTGTTAAATTAATGGTTTATTAATAGCAACATGAAAGATTTTTGGGATTTTTACAATTAAATGTCAGAAAGAGAAAAAATGTATAAAAATGGAAGAAAGAATTGTAACATTTATTTCTAAAAATTTAAAAATACTATTTGCAATTATGTTCATATTGTGATATAATACATATAGTTGAATTTCATAAAATTTTGACTCGAAAATTTATTCAGGAGGATAATATAAATGGAAAAATTAACAAGCGAAGAAATATCGAATAAAACCATGGGATACACAATACTAAAGGCGGCTGTACCTATAGCGGAGCTTGTAATTTCACTGATCGCTATGGCAATACTCACAAAGGTATTTAAAGACGGATTCAATCTCATAGCTGCTGCGATATGGCTTGTAATAACCGTAGCTGCTGCGTTCATGATTGATTTTATGGTTGGATATAAGTTCCGTGCCGCACAAGTTGCTGCCGTAATGGACGCAGTTACCGTTGGTGAGATCTCCGAGGATATGAAGAGCATGGCGAACGAGCTTGTACAGGAGAGATTCCCGTCCTGCAACGAGTATCTCGGCTACAGAAACAGAGTTGTTGGCGCATTGTCACAGCTTCAGAAAAAGGTCAACACATTTGCAGAGCATAGGATGAAGCATCCCGTGTTCGGCAAGCTGATCGCACTTGCGCAGGTTTTCATAGGAAGGGCACTTAGCTTTACATACGATCTTATTCTTGCTTACACATTCTGGCGTGACGGCAAGCCGCTCAATACGAGTGCTTCAGATGCTCTTGCTGCATATTATTACAGATGGCAGAGCATTGTTGAGAATATCATCAAAGTAGCATTGATGCTGATCGGTATCATCGTGTTTGTATTTATAGTAATATTTGCATTTACAGCACCTGTGTTCACACAGTCTTTTGGCAGCATTCTTGCAGGCGGTCTTGCTGCTGCTGCTTGCGGTGTGTTTGTTGCCCGTGCGATAAAGGTGTTCTTTGAGAGCAATTACATGATCAGGATGATGCCTGCATTCTTTGAAGAGGCTAAGTATCTGGAGCTTAACGACGAGGAATATGGTGTAGTATGCAGAGAAAGCTCAAAGTACAGAAAACTTTATAGTATGGCAGCTAACGAGCCTAAGCAGACTGCTGCTCCTGTAGAAAATTATAACACAGTCGAATAATATCTATGAAAAGTTTCTTTTTCATGTTCTCCTTTCATTTATCCCCGACGGAGCGATCTGTCGGGGATTCTTTTGTCTGAAAGTATGACAGGAATGCACTTGTTACGAATTTATGCTTGTATTTGTTAAAGACACTAAGAATAAGACGGATTTGTGAAGCGGCTCTCAAACATAATGCTGTTTAGAATATAAATATTTCCGTAACGTAAGAACACCCCGAAAGTATATCGCAAGCGAGTAATACTTTTGGGGTGTTGCTGCTATGGTGCAAGGTTTGTTATTTTTCCGTTTTTGATACCGAAGACTCCTGCTCCTACAGAATAGTTTTTCTCTCCGTTATTATCCCAGTTATTTGATCCGTCATTGAAGCAGGTTAAAATATTAGCTGCATTATCAAGCCTGATCGTGTATTTGTGGGTGTATCCGTTGTAGTTGTTTGACTGTTTCATCGGTACTCCGGGTACGGCGGTCCACGTGCCGTTCAGTTTGTAGTGGATATTTGGATTGTTATATCCCGCATAATAGATCGTGACGGCTCTCTTGACGTAGAGGGTGTAAATATTCGTCATGATTTCGGTGCCGTCCGTATCTTTTACAAATGCGTAGATCTCGTTGTTTCCTTCCTTTGTAACGGAGAATGACTGAACGGAGCTTGTTGTGTAGCCGCTGTCAAAGGTTGTGTTTCCTGCGGCTTTACATATGATCCTGTACTGCGATGACGCACCGAAAGGACTTGTCACGGAAACCGTTACACTGTCGCCCTGCAGCGCCTGCGTTTCGTCAGTATATGTCTGCTCGAAGCTTATTCTGATGTCTGCGCCGGAATCAAAGCCGTCGTAAACAGGCGTTACTATCATATCTGTCGTAACGTTGCCGAGGTCTGCCGACCAGCCTGCTGCAGCGCCGTATTTGTCGGAATAGGGGAGTTCGGGCGTATGAGCTGCTTTGCCGTATGGTACAAATTCAAAGCCTATGTTATTGCCGCTGAGATCCTTGAACTGCACCATGAAGATATCCTGCTCGGGAGTATAGGCGGCCGTGTCACGTTTCGCTAAGACTGATCTGACGTACTCAAAGTCCCCCTGCGGGAACGAATCGTAAACCTCGCGGCCTGTGGCGTCAGTGTGCAGCTCATTGTATGTATTCTGGAGGGTCATCATAAAGTACATGAATTTGCCGACATCGCATGAGTAGAGCGGATCGTAGTATTGACTGAATTTCCTGAATGCAGCTTTGGTCGTATCCCAGCCGACAGCTTCGGCAGTCCTGTATATCGTGTAATTCATGGCGTCTAGTGAGTATTGACCGTCATGCTTTGCGAAGGTGTTGTCGTATGATATCTTGCTCGTCTTACTGATGTAATTGATGTATTCAGAGGTGGGATAAATATCAAGAGTACCTCTGGGGTCGAATGTGCTGCCGTCTGTATATTGTGAAATAACGTATACTGCCTTGAACTCCGCTGTTGCTTCTCCGTCGAATCTCCATGGGTACATGAGGTCGAAGTTGTGACCCATCTCGTGGAACGCTACTCTTGCTTTGCGGTTTTCCAGACACCTTGCACGGGAGGAGATCGCCATGTATTTATGCGACCATTTGATCGGATTTATCATACCAAGTGCCTGGTACTGAGTGACATACGGCTCGTCTGATGAGAGATAGAATATCTTGTCGCCGTTATGCGGAATACCGCCCATCAGATCGGCAAGCATTTCGTAACCATCGTCAATTTCGCCGATCCATTCGTAGATTTTGCTTTCGTCCAGGTCGGCAACGTCTGATTTAAACATGATCAGTCCGATGTGTTCGCCCTCGAATTTGATCTTATCTGTCGGTTCGCTGTTATAGTCAACCTTTTCGATCATCAGGTCGTCAAAATATGCCGTGCCTTTTCCGTGAAGACCGCACACGATGTCAGCCTTGCCCTGACTGTCCGCTATAAAATAGCAGGTGACCTCGACCCAGTCAAACGTACCCTTCAGCCAGTTGTTGTTCGGGTCGATCATATATCCTCTGCCGAAATTCTTTGTTATGCCGTCATCAAGATAGCCCAGATAGTAGTTGCCGCCGAGGATACTGCCCACGTCTAAGAAGGCACCATTCTGATGATCATCTGCGGTAATATCCTTTCCTCTGATCTTGCCCGTGAGCTTGTATTCTCCCAGTGGTTCAAATCCCGAAAGCTCGTTCGTAACACGGCTCACTACGGTGTTCTGATTGTATAACTTGAGCGATGTTGAGTTGTTTACACCCGTGTATTGATCGGCATACATATTGCCTCTGTCCTCGTAGGGAGTCCAGTTATCGGGGAATACGTTCTCCCTCTCAAAATCTCCGTTCAGGTTGTATTGTATTTCGGACAGAGAGATCACAACAGGGGGTTCTTCGGTGTCGGATTCGGTACCAAAAATATTGGAATAAGTATCTGTATCGGTATTCTTGCTGTCGGTATCGCTGTCACTGCCGAAGCCGAGCGGTACTCTGTCGCCAATGCGGAAACCATCTTTGTTGACAGGATAGTCTGTTTCGATCCCGAGAGTATACTTTTGAATAAGATATGCGTCGCTGAGCGTGCAGCTGTTATCGCCGTCAACGTCACAAATGGGGTACTGCGATTCTGCAATGAATTCAAGCCCTACGTCTACCCGCTGTATGACAGACGCATCTTTGAGCGTTACCGTGCCATCGCTGTTGATGTTGCCGAGAATATATAAATAAGCGGGTTCGTCGGTTTCATCTGCGGCTGCCCTTGAAAATGTGGGTAGGGAACAGGCGATAAGAATGACTGACAGAAAAACACTTATTGCTTTTTGGAAATAGTTGTTCATGGGTTCCTCCGTGTGGTTATTTTACTTTATTATACATCATAAATGGATATAATTACAACCTTTATATTGATGTTACTATACAAAAGATTTTTTAATGTATATTTTTATTATACCAAGAAAAAATAAAAACGGTGATATTATGTTTATAGCAGTGATCAGAACGGTGATCTTATATACATCTATTATTATAGCGGTGCGTCTGATGGGAAAAAGGCAGATAAGCGAGCTTCAGACAAGCGAGCTTGTTGTGACAATGCTGATCTCGGATATTGCTTCGATAGCCGTTGAAAACACATCAAAGCCTCTTTTAGGCGGGTTGATACCAATGACCGTACTTGTTGTGTGCGAGATACTGATCTCGGCGGTTATGATAAAAAGTCCGCTTTTAAGGAAATTGATAAGCGGCAGTCCTATTGTTGTTATCGCAAAGGGAAAGATCGTGCAGCATGAACTGAAGCGTCTGCGAATGAGCGTTGATGAATTATCAGAGTCGCTAAGACAGCAGGACGTATTCTCTTTTGATGAAGTTATGTATGCAATAGTCGAAACCAACGGTCAGCTGAGTATTATGAAAAAGCCTGAATATGATACGCCCTCTGTACAAGATCTGAAGCTCACGCCTGACAGCAGCGGTATCGAAGCGGTTGTGATAAGCGACGGTGCGGTCTCTGATTTCGGGGTGAGGCTTTGCGGTACGTCAAAGGAGAAAGTAACAAAAATAGTAGATAAGAAAAAGTATAATATAAAAGATGTTTTTATTATGACCATGAATGAGCAGGGACAGTATACAATAGTAAAGAGAAGTGATGAAGCATGACAAGAGTATGGATAGCATTCGGGCTGATAGGCGTGATCTTAACACTGTCGTTCACGGAATATCATTTGTGTAAGGATACATCAGACAAGCTGCTCGAAATAGTCGGGCAGCTCGAAACAACGGACGATCCAACCGCTATAAAAGAATATTGTGATAAAATGAAGAATATATGGAACAGCCGGAAAGCTGCCCTGGAAGTGTTCTTGTATCACAGCGACGCCGATTCGATAGAGAGCAGTCTTGAGATGATAAAGCGGCTTGCAAAAATTAACAATACGGATACGATTTATACGGAGTGCGGACAGCTGAGAAACAAACTCACAGCAATGGAAGAAGCGGAGAATGTCTGCCCGCATAATATTCTTTGATTAACTTTAAAGGCAATAACTATGTGAATTTTTCTTTGATTTTTAAACGAGGAGCTAAGCTCCAACAAGCTCGTTTGATTGGAGCGAGCGACGACGTCAACAAACGTCGGGGAGCGTTAGTTCCTGCGGGCGTCGGTGGGGGATTTTGACCCACCACCGACGTACATATGTCACCCGCCTATAGAGGCGGGTGACATCGACGTTTGTTATAATAATATAAAAAACCTCTTTACAAATCGACCGAAATGATATATAATAAAGAAAAGATAATAATTCTTGATTTGTTATTACTAATTCATAATAAATGTGCGGATTATATCGTTCTGTTATATAAAACTTAACATATGTCATAACTTTTTTTGATAGCAAAGTCGAAAAGGGGGTGGTGAATATGAGAACTCAGAACTACTCGCGTAAACGGCAGGCGATATTTGATCTTATGCTCTCTACGGCGGAGCATCCGAGCGCAGAATGGATATACTCCAGACTCAAGCACGAGTTTCCGGATTTAAGCTTAGGTACGGTATATCGGAATCTCAAGCTGTTGGAATCAAACGGAAAGATAAAATCGGTCGCAGTTATCTCAGGTTCGGAGCATTACGATGCGATTATGGCGGAACACCCGCATTTCATATGCAGATCTTGCGGAAAGATCCGAGATTTCCCTACGATGTTTCTTCTTCCTGAGCTTACGAATGTAAAAAGCGTGCGAGGAGTAGGCAAGGTAGAATCAACAAGTTTGATCTACTACGGTAAATGTGAGGATTGTATGTCTGAAGAATAAGTATAGAAGCTCATGATTGAGTTGATATAAATATGAATATGAAAATGGAGGAATATTTTATGGCAAAGTTTGTATGCACAGTGTGCGGTTATGTTTATGAGGGAGATAAGGCTCCCGAGGTCTGTCCTATCTGTAAGGCACCCGCAGAGAAGTTCAACAAGGTAGAAGGCGAGATGTCCTACGCAACAGTACATATCATCGGCGAGGGCGCTAAGGGCAAGGTTGAAGACGATGTATATCAGGAGCTGGTTTCCAACTTCAACGGTGAGTGCAGCGAGGTTGGCATGTATCTTGCAATGGCAAGAGCAGCAGACAGAGAGGGTTATCCCGAAATCTCGGCAGCATTCACAAAGTATGCTTTTGAAGAGGCGGAGCACGCTGCTAAGTTTGCGGAGCTTTTAGGCGAGGTAGTTACACCCGATACAAAGAAGAATCTGCAGATGAGAGCAGACGCAGAGGCAGGCGCTTGCGCAGGCAAGTTTGAGCTTGCAAAGAGAGCAAAGGCTCTTGGCTACGACGCTATCCATGATACCGTTCACGAGATGGCTAAGGACGAGGCAAGACACGGCGCAGGATTTGCCGGTCTGCTCAAGAGATATTTCGGCGAGTAATATCATTTTAATCTAAAAGTATATCCCCCGAATTGGTTTATACCGGTTCGGGGGATTAGTTTATAGCGTTAATCTAAGTCTATGCGCAGCGCTTTTGTGAGAGTACGGCTGCGAGCATTCCTGAATTGAAAAGAAAAAATATTACATAAACTACTACCGATGTGTTCAGAGTAAAAACGTAAGGGTCAGGTATTATTTTTACTGCATGGTCATACACTATTAGAGTTCTGCCGTCAATTGCGGTTGTGTGATCAGTATTAAAATTTTTTGATGAATCGTTCTCTGTGTAAATTATCACATAAGGATAAAATTTAGTGATTGCAGGAATTTGTATAGTATCGGGTACGGCTATTGTACTGCTATCAATCACATATGATTTCTCAAACAGATTATATCCGTCTTTAGAAGATTCGTATCGTATGAATTTGAATAATCTTCCGCCTTCCGACGAATAGTTAGTATCATTATTATTCATGTGCGAAGCTCCCGAATTAATCAGAAAAAGTCCGATAAATACAGCCGCAATAGAAAAATTAACTATGAGTGTTATTTTCCTCAGCTTATCTCTGTTTGCAGTAAGATTATATAAAGAAAAAAATATAGGGGAAATAAGCAACACAATTACGACAGCAGCGAGGAATGCGTACATGGTTATTTACCTCCATATAAAGAACAGAGCCTCCTGATGCGGTATCTGTTCTTATTTTAATATGTTTATTATTCTTCTCTTGTAAAATAACCGATTTTTCTGAAACGATAGTATCTGTTGTCAAGCAGCTTTGATCTTGACTGTGAGAGCAGTTCTTTCAGATCCTTTTTCAGCTGATGTCTGATGGAATTGCACATCTTGTCGAAGTGGTCAAAGTCCTCTGTAATTATACCTTCGATTACCTTGAACTCTCTCATGTCTGCGGCGGTGATCTTCAGACAAGCGGCTGCGTCTGCAACCTTTCCGCTGTCCTTCCAGAGAATACTTGCGCAGCCCTCGGGGGAGATAACGGAGTAAACGGCATTTTCAAGCATATATACCTTATCTGCGGTCGCAAGACCCAATGCGCCGCCCGAGCCGCCTTCACCGATTATAATAGTAATAACGGGCGTATTCAGACCCATCATTTCAAGAATATTCTCTGCGATAGCCTGACCCTGACCTCTTTCTTCTGCCTCTGCGCCGCAGTATGCGCCGAGAGTGTCTACAAAGCAGATAACGGGGCGGTGGAATTTTTCCGCCTGCTTCATTAGTCGCAGAGCCTTGCGGTAGCCTTCCGGCTTCGGGCAGCCGAAGTTCTTCTGTATTCTTGACTGGAGATCTGTGCCCTTGTCGATAGCGATAAAGGTTGCGGGCAGATCATCTGCAAGATAGCCGATACCGCTGTATATTGCTGCGTCGTCACCGAAGCGGCGGTCGCCGTGAAATTCGATAATATTCTTAAATATCTGATTTACATAAGCACTGCCCGTAGGACGAGTGCTTGCTCGTGCTGTTTTCAGCTTTTCATACGGTGTCATGCTTTAGCCCCCTTTACGGAATGGATATTGAGAATGTTGATCAGTGTTTCTCTCATTTTTTCTCTGGGAACAATAGCGTCGATGAAGCCGTGTTCGAGGAGAAATTCCGCACTCTGGAAATTGTCGGGCAGTTTTGATTTTGTGGTCTGTTCAACTACTCTTCTGCCTGCAAAGCCGACAAGCGCCTTGGGTTCTGCAAGGATAATATCTCCCTGCATAGCAAAGCTTGCCGTACAGCCGCCTGTTGTGGGGTCGGTAAGGACGGTAACATAAAGATTACCCTCGTTTGAATGACGCTTTACCGCACCGCTGACCTTAGCCATCTGCATCAGAGAAACGATACCCTCCTGCATTCTTGCGCCGCCTGAAGCCGTGAATCCGATCACGGGCAGACTGTGTTCGGTTGCATACTCAAAAATAGAGGTGATCTTCTCACCGAGTACCGAACCCATGCTTGCCATCATGAAGCGTGAGTCCATGACAAAGTATGCAAATTCGTTTCCTCCGAGTTTTGCCGTACCGACTGTCACAGCGTCCTTTTCAGATGTTGCTTTCTTCGATTTTTCGAGCTTTTCGGCATATCCCGGGAACTCAAGAAAATCAACGCTTTCAAAGTGATCGAACATATCCGTGCGTGATTTTCTGTCGGCAAGGAGTCTTATTCTTTCTTTGCCGCCGAGTCTGAAATATTTGCCGCACTGCGGACAGATCATATTGTTTCTGAGCAGCTGGTGCTTGCTCGCCTCGTTGTTGCAGCCCTTGCATACAAGTGTGACGTTCTCGGTCTTTCTGATGAGAGCCTCAACATCGGGCATCTGACTTGTGCTTTGTATAAAATTAGAAATATTCGTAAAAATATTAGCCATAATACTTCCCTTCACATCCTAAAGATCATTTAATGAGAGCAAACGAGAACTGAGCCGATACGCAGAGCTTTCCTTCAACGTATGCCTTGCCCTCCGCAAAATAGAACGGCGCTTTGACCTTCGTTATTTTGCATTCTGTTTCGATCGTATCTCCCGGGAGAACCTTGTTCTTGAATTTGACCTTGTCAAGCCCCGTAAAGTAAGGCGTCTGTCCTTCTGCGACATCTGCAAGCAGAACGCAGCTTGACTGCGCCATTATTTCGCAGAGTATAACGCCCGGAACAACGGGATTGCCGGGGAAATGCCCCTGAAGGAAAAACTCGTCGCCTGTGATGTGCTTCTTTCCGTATGCAATGCCATCTCTGACCTCCGCTTCGTCTATAAGCAGCATATTGTCACGATGGGGGATGATCTTCATTATTTCTTCTTTATTCATTTCGTGTACCTCTTACTTTACAGCAGTGAACGCAAGGCAGGTGTTGTGTCCGCCGAAACCGAGATTTGTCGAAAGAGCAAGCTCGATAGGTGTTTCGACAGCCTTGTTGGGCGTATAGTTGAGATCACACTCTTCATCGGGTTCAACGTAGTTGATCGTAGGCGGAACAATTCCTGTTCTGAGAGCATTTATTGCGGCGATAGCCTCGATTGCTCCCGCTGCTCCGAGCATATGACCCGTCATAGACTTTGTTGAACTGATGTGAAGCTTATATGCGTCATCTCCGAACACGTTCTTGAACGTCCTTGTTTCGGTGAGATCGTTGTAATGAGTGCTTGTGCCGTGCGCATTGATGTATATCCTGTCCGCTTCGACCGAGGGAATATCCTTGATAGCTTCCTTTACGGCATTTGCTGTGTATACAGCGTCGGGGTCGGGCGATGTCACATGATATGCGTCGCAGGTAGAGCCGTAGCCCGCAATCTCTGCATAGATCTTTGCACCTCTTGCTTTGGCGTGTTCGTACTCCTCAAGAACCAACGCTGCTCCGCCTTCTCCGAGTACAAAGCCCGAACGTCTTTTGTCAAAGGGAATGGAAGCCGTGTCTTTTGTTTCAGCCGTTGAGAGAGCCTTCATGTTGCCGAAGCCTGCAGCCGCTAAGGGATTGATGGTTGCCTCGCTGCCGCCGCAGATAACAGCGTCTGCATAGCCGTGCTTTATTGCTCTGTAAGCCTCGCCGATAGCGGTAGCGCCTGTTGCGCAGGCTGTTGACACGCACATATTTACTCCGTGCGCCCTGTATTTGATGGCAATATTACCTGCTGCGATATTGACGATCATCTTCGGGATAAAGTACGGCGATACTCTTCTTGCGCCCTTCTCGAGCAATGTTGTATGATCGGCGCAGAATGTATCGAATCCGCCGACTCCCGTACCGAAGTATACGCCGAATCGTGTTTCGTCTATATTGCCGACAATGCCGCTGTCTTTTACGGCTTCATCCGCTGCGTACAACGCATACTGAGAGAAAAGATCCATCTTTCTGAGCTGACTCTTTTCAATAACCTTTGTAAAGTCAACATTTTTGACCTCACCTGCGAATTTGTATTTAAGATCGGTCGTATCAAATCTTGTGATACGATCAATACCGTTGACACCGTTTACGGCATTTTCCCAAAACTCGGGAACACTGTTTCCGATAGGAGTGAGCGCTCCCATACCTGTTACTACAACTCTGTTCATATTTTCCTCCGTTTACATAGCAAGGCCGCCGTCAACACGGATTACCTCGCCTGTTACATATGCTGCGTCGTCCGAGCAAAGGAACGAGATAACGTTCGCTACGTCTTCGGGCTTGCCGCCTTTTCTCATGGGTATAGCGTTCTCGAACTGTTCCTTCATCTTGTCGGTGAAATTGCTGGTCATATCTGTCATGATATATCCCGGGGCAACTGCGTTTACCGTTATTCCTCTCGGGGCAAGCTCTTTTGCGATAGATTTAGTTATACCCACGACACCTGCCTTTGAAGCGGAATAATTCGCCTGTCCTGCATTGCCTGTCAGACCTACTATTGAAGATACATTAACGATCCTGCCTGCTCGTTTTCTCATAAAATGAGTGTATGTGTGCTTTATCATATTGAACGTACCCTTGAGGTTAACATTGATGACTGCGTCAAAATCTGCTTCCGTCATTTTGAGAGCAAGCTTGTCACGGACAATACCTGCGTTGTTTACAAGAATATCTATGCCGCCGCATTCATCTATTATCTTATCGACTGTTTCTTTCGACTTTTCAAAATCGGAAACATCGCAGCGGTAGAAGCTGACCTTTACTCCAAAGCTGTCGCCAAGCTGCCTTGCAGACTTCAGACCGTCCTCTTCGGGACAATAGTCCACTATCACTATATTGGCGCCCTGAGATGCAAGTTTTGTGGCAACAGCATAGCCTATTCCTCTTGAAGCGCCTGTGATAACTGCTGTTTTGTTTTCAAAGCTCATAATGTACCTCCGTGTTTATAATTCAAGAGCGTCAAGTGTTTCTTTGTTTTCAACATTGAATACCCTGACATTCGGATCGATTTTCTTGATAAGTCCCGAAAGTGTTTTTCCCGGACCTGCTTCTATGAATGTATCGACTCCCTCGGCGATAAGATTTTCTACTATCTTCTGCCACCTTACGGGATTCTCCGTCTGCTTGACAAGCAGATTTTTATAGTCGCCGCTGTACGGCTCGCCCGTGTAGTTACTGTATATTGGGATCGACGGATCTTTAAATTCTACATTTTTGACATAGTCGGCAAGGTATACCGCCGCAGAGTGCATGAAGGGTGAGTGGAACGCTCCGCTCACCGCAAGCTTTACGCCTCTGCCTTTTTCGGCTTTAGCGGCTTCGACTATCTTGTCGGCATTTTCCGGAGTTGTTGCAAGCACCGTCTGTGCAGGACCATTGTAGTTTACGGGATAAGTTTCATCGAAACGAGAAGCTATCTCCTCTGCCTTTTCAGGGGAGAGCTTTATGACTGCGACCATTGTGCCCTCTTTTTCAAGCGAAGCTTTGTCCATCGCCTGCGCTCTTGCCGTGACAAGTCTGAATGCGTCTTCATATGAAAGCATACCCGAGAAGCCGAGCGCTGCGATCTCTCCGAGAGAAAAGCCTGCTATATAATCGGGAGTCATGCCCTTTTCTTTCACAGCTTCGGCAGCCGCAAGATCGACCGTCATTACGCAGGGCTGAGTGTTGCACGTTTTGGTCAAAAGCTCTTTATCGCCCTCAAAGCACTGAATGCTTGTTCCGGGGCGAACGCTGTCGGCAATATCAAATATTCTCTTCGCTGAAGGAGAGTTATCGCAAAGCTCTTTTCCCATGCCTGTATACTGTGCGCCCTGACCCGAGAATACAAATGCTATTTTACCCATTTTGGAGCACCTCCCAAAAGTTCTTCTGCTTCGGCGAATATCTCTGTCACGATCTCTTCGGCTGTCTGTTCTTTATTCACCATTCCCGAGATCTGACCCGCAAGAACACAGCCAAACTTTGTGTCGCCTTCAACGGCGGCCTTCCTTAGTGCGCCTACGCCTAAATTTGCTACGCTTTCTGCGGTAGCTTCGGGAGCGTATTCCTCTTTGGTGAAGTTCCTTGTAAAGCTGTTCTTGATACTGCGGCAGGTGTTCCCTCCGAAGCGTCTGCCTGTTGTCACGGTAGAGATGTCGTTTGCTTTGAGTACGGCGTCCTTGTAATTCTGATGTACACCGCATTCTTTTGCAACCAGGAATCGTGTTCCGAGCTGTACTCCCACTGCGCCCAGCATGAACGCAGCCGCAACGCCTCTGCCGTCTGCAATGCCGCCTGCTGCGATAACGGGGATATTAACTGCGTCAGCGACCTGCGGAACAATAGCCATTGTGGTAAGCTCGCCTATGTGACCTCCGGATTCCTGTCCCTCGGCAATGACTGCCGCAGCTCCGCATTTTTCCATTTTCTTAGCCATAGCGACCGATGCGATAACGGGGATCACCTTTATCCCTGATTCATGCCACATCTCCATGAATTTCGCAGGACTTCCAGCGCCTGTTGTCACAACGGGAACCTTCTCTTCCGCAACGACCTTTGCCACCTCTTCGGCGTGAGGGCTTTGAAGCATTATATTTACACCGAACGGCTTGTCGGTCAGTTTTCTTGCTGTATTGATCTGCTCACGCAAGTAATCACTGTCGGCGTTCATTGCCGAAATTATACCCAATCCGCCTGCGTTTGACACTGCAGCGGCAAGCTTGCCGTCTGCGATCCATGCCATACCGCCCTGAAAGATCGGATATTGTATCCCTAATATTTCACAAATAGGAGAATTTATCATAAAGTTTACCTCTTTTATACTATTAATCGAACTGCCCCGGAAAGTCCCGAGGCAGTGATGTTTGATTATCGGGTAATCAGCCTACCTTTTTCTCAACAGCAGCTACGATGTCAGCAACTGTTGTCATGGAAGCGTCAGCCTCGAACTCAATGTCGAATTCTGATTCGATATCCATAGCGATCTCCGTAACGTCAAGAGAGTCTATTCCGAGATCCTCAAGTGTTGTTTCGGGCTTGATCTCCGATACGTCCATGTCAACCTTGTCTGCGATCATTTCTGCGATTTTCTCGAATACCATAATAATTACTCCTTTAATCTTATTTATTTAAACGGTATAAATGCACCGTTATTGACTTATCATTACCACTCTATGATGGTCGAAGCGCTTGAAAGTCCTCCGCCGAATGCCGTGAAGAGGATCTTGTCGCCTCTTTTGAGCAGTCCTTTTTTGTTCATCTCGTTGAGCGCTATCGGAATGCTTGCGCCCGATACGTTGCCGAATCTCTCTATATTTACATACCACTTCTCACGGGCAATGCCTGTCTTGGGCTGCGCAAAATCTATGATACGCTTGTTTGCCTGATGTGGTACAACGACATCAATGTCGTCCTTTGTGAACCCTGTTTTCTCAAACAGCTCGTTTACGTCATGTATAATGGAATTAACGGCAAACTTGAAGGTTGCCTGTCCGTTCATGAACAGATACGGGTGCTGCGGCTCGTTCTTATAGAACGGTGAACAGCCGTCACGCGCAGGAATATTGATAACGTCGTTTCCGCCCTTTGTGTGGATAACGGAATCGTAGAATCCGCCCTCTGTTGCTTCGAGTACAACGGCAGCTGCACCGTCGCCGAAAATAACGCAGGTGCTTCTGTCAGACCAGTCAAGCAGCTTGCTCATTCTGTCTGCGCATACAACGAGAACCTTCTTCGCTCTGCCTCTTGCGATATAACCTGCGGCAGTTTCAAGCGCAAACAAAAATCCTGCGCACGCTGCGCTTATGTCAAATGCCATGCACTGCGCCTCAATCCTGTTTTGTATCAGACACGCAAGCGAAGGGCATGCCGTATCGCTTGAGATGGTAGCAGTGATGATGAGGTCAAGCTCCTTGGGGTCTGTGCCTGCGTCTTTGAGGGCTTCAAAAGCTGCATTCGCTCCCATATCAAGAGTGGTGTCGGTGACACTTATGTGTCTTTCTTTAATGCCTACTCTTTTTGTGATCCATTCGTCTGATGTTTCGACAATCTTCGCCATGTCGTCATTTGTAACTACATTATCGGGAACATAGCTTCCTGTTCCGATGATCTTGAAATTCATGTATTTCTCTCCTTAATATCGGGTATTGATAATTTGATCTGTTTTCCTACCATAATTATTAGTACCCGAATATGGTAAAAGGTTACACAGTTTCTGAAAAAAATAAAAAAACATCTAAAAAGTGTAATCCGCTTTGAGGTGTGTCGATACTCCCCTAATAAAGTATAAATGATTATAATGGATAACTCAACCAATTATATATAAATAAATTATGAACAAAAACTCACTATAGTATGAATGATTTGTTACATGACAAGTTTTTAATATAACAAACGTCGATGCCCCCGGTTCTATAGGTGTCGGGTGCCATACCTGCGTCGGTGGGTGGTCAAGATCCCCCATCGACGTTTACCTCCTTGTTTAATGTGATAACTTGTTTTTATTGACACGCTCTCCGTTTTATTTTATAATATATATGTATAACTATCGGGAGGAGGCGGTTATTGCATTGAACGAGCAATACGAAGCGATTTATCGAAAATACTATAACCGCATATTCCTTTTCCTGAATAAATTATGCGGAAATCGTACTCTTGCGGAGGATCTCACGCAGGAAACGTTCTATCAGACTTTTTTGTCTGTTGACAGATTCAGGGGTGAGAGTGATATATACACCTTCATAGCGGCTATTGCGAAGTATACATATCTGAAATATCTCAGAAAAAACAAGCATTATGCAAATACGGTGAGCCTTACCGATCTTGAAGAAATGCTGTGTGACAGCGAAGAGTGTTCCCCGTGCTTTGTTTTCGAGTACGAATATGAGCAGGCAAATATCAGATCCTTGCTTGAAAAGCTTCCCGATAAATACAGAGATGTTATCATGTACAGGATATATGCCGATATGAGTTATGCTCAGACAGCGCAGGCAATGGGGATCACCGAAAATTCCGCCAAGGTGCTGTTTTTCAGAGCGAAGAAAAGATTATTGGAGGATTTACAAAATGGAGATTACCTGTGATATAGTAATGGATCTCGTTGATGTTTATACAAACGGGATAGCAAGTGAGGATACTGCAAATGCGGTCAGAGAGCATCTGAAAACCTGCCCTGACTGCCGCAGGCATTATGATGAATACAAAAAGACGCTGGATAATGAAAAAAAGAATAAATATTTTGTTGTCGAAAAATCTCCTGATTTCTGCGATGACATTATCCTCGAAAGCGTGAACAAGATCTCAAAAAGATTGAAAGTAAGGAGAACGATTCGCAACGTTACAAGCGTAGTTGCTGTGATCGTTAGTTTGACGGTACTGTTAAAGGGAGTTTTCGGAGAAGACAAAAAGTGATCTTATTATGAAGAGAGGGTTGTTTTATGACGGGTACACAAAAGGCAGAGTTTGTTATGCTCGCTGTTGCCGCAGTGCTGTTTTGCTTTTTGAGCGTCTATTGCGGGATCAGACTCAAAATACAGAAAAAGAAGTTTGAACGCAGGATAAAGGTTCTTGAAAAGGAGCTTCGCTATGACGAACTGACAGGAGTACTGACAAGAAGGGCGTTCGTCAACGAGGTGGGCGAGGAGATCGCTCAGAACGGCGTCGGTACGCTGCTGATTTTTGATATTAACGGCTTTAAGCAGGTCAACGACACATACGGTCACATCGCAGGAGACGAGCTGATAAAGCGTTATTCCGCAAGACTTGAAAAGGCATTCGGCAAAGAAAACACCGGCAGGCTCGGCGGAGATGAGTTCATGGTATTTGTAGAGGGCGAATGCGACCGTGAAAAGATAGCTGCCTGCATCAAAAAATCGGGCGTAATATCCTTTATCGACAAGCAGACAAAGGTTGAGATAACATCATGCTGCGGGGCGTCGCTGTCAAGGAGCTGCCGCGAAAGGTTTGAGGAGTTATACGATAAGGCGGACAAAGCCCTTTATTCTTCAAAAAAGAGCGGAGCAGCGATAACCTATTATACAGATGAAGACGATAATGAAAAAAATGAATAATTTATTCATAAAAATTTCACTGCAATTTATTATATTTTATTTCTTTGGATTGTATAATGATATTTGTATGAGTGTAATTATTTTATGTTGTAAACATATCATTCCAAAACTATAGAAAGGACGCTGTGTTTTCCAAGGTGAGTGGATATGATAAAAAAGCGCAATAAAAAAAATGCTCCGCCTTACGGGGAACACGCAGCTTCGAACGGGCAGAAAGTCGGTGAGGATAAAGGCAGACATCACCGCTTCAGGAGACGATTTATTAAAAGCCCGAAGTTCAAAAAGTATCTTGAGCTTCATACGGCAAAGGATAAGTATTCGGAGGACGATCTCGGTTCGCTGTATTCGGCGTATACGATGCTTACGAAAAAAGAGCCTTATATTATCACGGCCGCAGATTCACGGATCGGCGACAGGCTGAGTCAGCAGGACGCATATTTCGTCAGCAGGACAGTTCCGCTTTCACCTTTTCGCCTGAAGAGAACGCTTGCCGTTGTATGTGACGGAATGGGCGGACTTGACTGCGGAGACAGAGCGAGCGAAACGGCTGTTTCTATGCTCAGGCTTGCATTCGGGAAGCTGCCTACAAAAAAGGTAGATATCCCTCATTTCTTTTCGCAGATGACGGATTATATAGATTTTGAGATCAACCACTGGGAAGATCTCCCGAGCGACCGAGGGGCAGGCACTACGATGGTTGCGGTCATTTTAGAGAACCGCAGGCTGTACTGGGTGAGCGTAGGCGACAGCTCGATATATATTTTTCAGGATAACACACTAAAAAGGATTACCACACGTCACAATTACCGTAATGTTCTGGAGAAGCTCGTTGAAGAAGGGAAGCTTACAAAACAGCAGGCCGACAGTGATCCGCAGAAGGATTCTCTGATGAGCTATCTCGGTATGGGAGATATAGAATACAGAGATATTAATTCCAAACCGTACGTTATGCGTGACGGTGATATGCTGATATTATGCACCGACGGCGTGACAAATGCTTTGGACGAGTCGGAAATGACAGAAATAATCAAGGATAATATAGACGATCCCTACCGCTGTTCGATGGAGCTTAATCGGATAGCCTCGGAGAAAAAGGGGATCGTACATGATAATTCTACTGTTGTGATCGTGCAGTACGTTGAATAGACCATTTTACGGAGGAGAGCATTTATGAAAAGATGTCTTAATTGCCGCAGAACCTATGATGATAAGCTGACAAGATGTCCGTTTTGCGGATATAGACCTCGCACTAAAACTAACACTAATACTAATATTAATATTAATAATGAGAATACAAAGACTGTAAGGCACAGATCTGACGACCGTTCGGTGATCGACAGCGGCAGGGTGCTGGAATATGACGTGCCGAGTGAAAGTACCGTAGTTCCTCATTCTGCACCAATCCAAAAGAAGCCCGAGCCGAAACCGCAGCCACAGGTAAGGCCGCTGCCAAAAACACAATATGCAGGGCCGGAGCCGGATCCGCATGATATTTACAGCTATTCGCATAACGTCAGGGTCAACAGGAGCATAGGCTCCAATTCGCCGCACGTCGGAGAGTTTTATCTGCAGAGCGGCGAGATGATAGACGGAAGATACTCTGTAATGAATGTAATGGGCTTCGGCGCATTCGGTGTGGCATATGAATGCTTTGACTCGCACACCAGATCAAATGTTGTGGTCAAGGAGTATTTCCCGTCGTTTACGGCGACTCGCAGCAGAAGAGGCCGTGATATCGAGGCGATGAACGAGCAGTCGGAGGCTTCGTTTGAAATAGGCATAGAAAGGTTCATTGATGAGAATCAGAAGCTGCTGGACAACGACGTTCGCTGCGTGCCGATGATGAAGGACTGCTTCAGAGAGAACAACACCTCTTATGTTGTGACCGAGCTTGTCAGAGGAGAGGCGCTCAGCTCCATCATCAGACGAAAGGGCAAGCTGCCCTATCAGGGCACGATTAATATAATAACAGGTGTTCTGCAGGGACTTCGTCAGCTCAACAGACTGGGAATAATACACGGAGATATCTGCCCGGAGAATATTATTGTAACGAATGACGGTAATGTTTATCTGCTTGATTATAACCTGTCCGATTTCAACCGCACTGTTTATACACAGAAGGATATCGGCAAGCTCAGAGCAGGCTACAGCGCTCTGGAGCTTTATTATCTCAATATGGAGCAGGGGCCGTGGTCGGATGTTTATGCTGCCGCTGCAGTTATGTATAAGATGATGACTGGAATAACGATTCCGTCATCTATAAAAAGAAAGACGAACGATACGCTTACACCGCCGTCAAAGCTGGGTGTACAGATAACCCAGGGAGCGGAGAAGGCTATGCTCAAGGCGCTTCGTGTGGATTACGAGAAGCGCACGCAGAATCCCGAGGATTTCCTCAACGGACTAACGGGTGACGGCTTTGAGGATATGGCTATCGCAAAGTCTTCGGGTTCGTCTTCGGCCGGGAAAACAAAGGCATATACCGATTATAACCGCCGGGATTCCAAAGATCATCTGGTCAGAGCATTGACCGCTGCGATCATTTTTATCATAACTGCAATAATCGGTGTGATCATTTTTATTTTTGCGTTCAATGGATCTAAGACCGATTCGGCAAAGAAGAACGTGAGTTCGTCGGAATCGTCGAGTGTGAGCAGCATGGCAGAAAGCTCTACCGTGGAATCGTCGGAGAGTTCGGGCAGTGAAGAGAGTCCAAGCAGTGATGAGAGTCCAAGCAGTGAAGAGAGTCCAAGCAGTGAAGAGAGTCCGAGCAGTGAAGAGAGTTCGAGTGGTGAAGAAGAGCCAAGCGATGACGATACAAAAAAATGGTATGATATTGATCCAATGCAAAGTCAGTCTAACCCATATGATGATTCGGATTCTGATGATGAAGATACATATTCAGATTATACCGGTACAGATCCAGGCTATGATGGTGGATCGACTCCTCCAGACGGAGAAGAGGGTGATCCGGAAGGAGATTACGATAATTCATTCGATGACAATATTGATGGTGAAGAATCAGATATGGATACTGCAGGATTAACCCAGATCTTCGACTTCTTCACCAACCTGTACGACCAAGCCACTGACGCATTCAACAATATAACCGGGTGGCTTGATCAAATGAACACCCTTTCTTAATGATAATTGTTTTTAACTAAGTGTAAAAGCATAACAGCGTGTCAAAAAGTGTCGGGAGAAATATGTCAGAGGTTGACAAATGCTTCGTTTGTGGTACAATAGAATTATCAGTAGTATTTGAAAGAGGGGTTTGTATGAAAAAGATGAATTATTTGCTTGCCTTTGTGATGATGATCATCGCTTCGATATTAACGTTCGGCACGGCGGCTTCCGCATACAGCGGTATTTCAGGTACGCTGCCTACAGGCGACGGCAGGATCTATACCGCAATAGGCGTACTCGCTGTGGCGATAATCGTAGTCGTTCTGATGATCATATTCAGAAAAAAAGATAACGATGAATAAAAATTCTCTCCTGTCGTAAATACAGACAGGAGAGCTTTTTTTAGTGTTTTTATTCAAACTTGAACAGGGCGTTTGAATGAGTTAATAACATAACATTTATTATCCAACAATAAAAAACATTGTGGCAGTGCAGAAGGTAAACGTTGAATTATATCTGCAGGGTCAGGCAGGGGTGCGCAGCACCCCTGCCCCAAAAGCCCCCTTCTTCCTTGAGGAAGGAGGGGGTTGGGGGTGGATGGTGATGACAATAATGCGGATTTATAGTATAGATTACGATTATCTGTTATTAATGTGTTAACAATTGTTTTATTCGTACAAAAACTATTCAAACTTGCAAAACTCACTTGTATATAACCATTTTTTGTGTTATACTGAAATAAGTATAGTTTCTGACTGAAAAGAGCATTTATTCCGAGGAGCAGTATTATCATGAAAAAAGCAGACATTTTAATTATAGGAACAGGCGTCGGCGGCTTGTTTTGCGCGCTCAATCTACCCGAGGATAAGAATATTCTTATCATAACAAAAGACATCTGCGAAAACAGCGACTCATTTTTGGCGCAGGGCGGCATCTGTATGCTGAAGGATGAGAACGATTACGACAGCTACTATGAGGATACCATGAAAGCGGGTCATTACGAGAACCGCCCCGAATCGGTAGATATAATGATACGTTCCTCCAGAGAGATAATATGCGACCTGATCAATTTCGGCGTTGAGTTCGAGAGGAACAAAGCCGATAACGATTTTGCGTTTACAAGAGAGGGTGCGCATTCCCGTCCGAGGATCCTTTTCCATAAGGATATTACCGGTAAGGAGATAACCTCAAAGCTTCTGGGACAGGCTCGTTTGAGGAAAAATATCGAGATCAGAGAATTTAATGCGATGATCGATCTTATAGTGGAAAATAACCGCTGCCTGGGCGCTGTTGTAAAGGATAAGGACGGCGTGATTTACAATGCATTTGCCGATTATACGGTCATAGCTACAGGCGGTATCGGCGGACTTTATGTCCATTCCACGAACTTCCGCCATCTGACAGGCGATGCACTCGGCGTATGTATGGAGCATAACATCGAGCTTGAAAACATCGACTATGTACAGATCCACCCCACAACTCTGTATGCGTCTGAAAGAGGCAGACGTTTCCTCATTTCAGAATCTGTCAGGGGAGAGGGAGCAGTTCTGCTTGACGCAAACGGCAACAGGTTCACCGACGAATTGCAGCCCAGAGATGTCGTGACGCAGGCGATACGAGAGCAGATGAAAAAGGATTCCACACTGTATGTGAAGCTTTCGATGAAAAACATCGGCAGCGAGGAGATCAAGAAGCATTTCCCGAATATCTACAAGCACTGTCTTGAACAGGGATACGATGTAACAAAGGAGAGTATCCCCGTTGTGCCGGCACAGCATTATTTCATGGGCGGAGTTCATGTTGATTCCGACAGCAAAACCTCGTGTGATAATCTGTATGCAGTCGGCGAGGCAAGCTGCAACGGCGTTCACGGCAAAAACCGACTGGCAAGTAATTCACTTCTGGAAAGTCTTGTGTTTGCAAAGCGTGCGGCACTTGATATAGCCGCCAAGGCTGCGCCCGAACCGATCAATGAAGAAATAATTGACAAGTATGAACAGCAGCTGAAAACACGGACGGATTATTTCCTGCTGCGTGACGATTATACAGTTGTTATGAGAAACGAAATAGAAAAAGAAAGAGAGAGGAAGCTCAATGAATAATTCAATAACAATGATCCTTAATGCAGACGAACTCATTCTGTCGGCACTGAGAGAGGATATTTCCGGGGAGGACGTGTCTACAAATGCGGTCATGCCGTATTACAGAGAGGGTACGGTCAACCTGATAGCAAAGCAGGACGGTATCATTTGCGGACTGTATGTGTTCAGACGTGTGTTTGAGCTTCTTGACAGAAACACAAGAGTTGAGTTCTTCTTCAAGGACGGCGACAGAGTGGAGAATAAAGACCTCGTGGCTACGGTTACGGGCGATATTAGAGTGCTTCTGTCGGGCGAGAGAACCGCTCTCAACTATCTCCAGAGAATGAGCGGTATCGCTACATATACAAGCGAGGTAGCCGAGCTTTTCAAGAATACCAAAACAAAGCTTGTTGACACAAGAAAAACAACACCAAATATGAGAGTGTTCGAGAAATATGCCGTTAAGGTCGGAGGCGGCAATAACCACAGATATAATTTATCTGACGGTGTACTGCTGAAAGACAATCATATCGGCGCTGCGGGCAGCGTAGCAAAGGCTGTCGCTATGGCTAAGGAGTACGCTCCGTTTGTCAGAAAGATAGAGGTAGAGGTCGAAAGCCTCAATATGGTCAGAGAGGCAGTAGAAGCCGGAGCAGATATTATCATGCTCGACAATATGCCGATAGACATGATGAAGGAGGCTATCGCTATTATTGACGGCAGAGCAGAAACGGAATGCTCAGGTAATGTGACGAAAGAAAACGTTGCCGCACTGACGCAGATAGGCGTTGATTATATCTCGAGCGGTGCGCTCACACATTCCGCTCCGATACTTGATCTGTCACTTAAAAACCTGCACGCAATATAACAAACGTAAGTGGTTGATTAAGATCCTCCATCGACGTACTCCGGAGCTTGACTCCTTGTTTAACATCAGAGTTTTTAACCTGAATGAACAGTCATACATGGCATCAGCTTTGTATGACTTTTTTTATTCAGACTGCTTTTTCAAGCTCTTTGCGAAGCTTGCCGATGATCTTCTTTTCGAGTCTGGAGATGTATGACTGCGATATCCCCAACATATCTGCGACCTCCTTTTGCGTATGCACGCTTTTGCCGCCAAGACCGAACCGCAGCTCCATGATCTCTTTCTCACGCTCATTAAGCCGTGATACCGCCGAAAGAACCAGATTGTATTCAAGCTCCTGTTCTATGTTTATATTGACTGCGTCCGCATCGCTGCCGAGAATATCGCTGAGCAAAAGCTCGTTGCCGTCCCAGTCTACGTTCAGTGGTTCGTCGATCGAAACCTCCTGCCGAAGCTGAGAGCTTTTCCGCAGATACATGAGTATTTCGTTTTCGATACAGCGTGAAGCGTAGGTCGCAAGCTTGATATTCTTTTCGGGACGGAAGGTGTTTACTGCCTTTATAAGCCCAATAGTGCCTATGCTTATCAGATCCTCCGAAGAAGCGTTCGCCGTTTCAAATTTCTTTGCGATATACACAACGAGCCGCAGATTATGAGTGATGAGCGGCTGCCGCGCACTTTCATCGCCGTTCTTAATACGCTCGAATATCTCCTCTTCGGCTTCTTTTGACAGAGGCGGCGGGAGCGTCTGCGATCCGTTTATGTAATAGACGGGGTCTGTATCGAAAGAGAGTTTCAGCCGTAACAGCATGAGCCTTAATGATGGGATAATTGAATTGATCTTCATATCGTATTTCCTTTCCTAAATAATATCACTCGGCACTATAGCCTGATAATCGCCGCTGATGTATTCATCATCGCATAAAGCAATATATGCGGATATATCGCATGGGCGGTCGTTGATGAGTATTTCGGACGCAGTGAAGCAGGGCATTATTCCTTTGCCGCCGACAGACGTGAACGGAACGAACCTCACGTTGTTTATGCTTTCTCTGTATTTAAGTGTGGTCACGCATTCGTAGTCCTCGATTGCCTTCGGCGTAACGGGAACGGCTATACTGCGTGGAATTATGATAACGGGTGACTGAGAGAACGGCTCTTTCAGGGAGTTCCCCGTATCGATCAGCGCCTTCACACGCACTGCACTGTGATCCTGTTTTACGGTCAGGATACATACCGTATCCTTTGTGTTAATTTTTCCTGCCAGTCTGTGAATAAGCTTAAACAGGATATAACATATCAGTGAACACAATATCAGCTTTACGGGGGATATGTTCAGATAGATCACACTGTTTTTGATTATGAGATCCTTTGGGGTAAACAGATACCATAATGCTATCATTATGCCGCAGAAGAAAAATGTCGCCGTCAGGAATACCGCATACAATCGCACAAGTGTCTTTCTTGGCTTTAGTCCGTATGCAGAGATCACAGTCGCTGCGCCGACAGCGAGTTTCAACGCCGAGTCGGGCAGAAAAGACAGCTTTGGCAGCAGGATAGTCAAGGAACAGATAGCGCCCACACCTGCGCCGAGAAGCAAACGTAAAACCGTGATCTTCGTCTGGGTATAAAATCCAACGGCAGAGAGCAGCAGATAATTGATAACAAGATTAACGCAAAGGAGTACGTCTATGTAAATAGTCTGCATATTCTCACCTCGATATTATTATCTCATAAAAACTGAATAAAGATTGTCGCTTTAAGAGGTGCAAAAAAATAGTGTGAGAACTGATCTGTCCTCACACTTTTTAGTATATAGTATATATTTTGAACTATGATCTATATACTATACATTTTATTGTTTTTTTCTCAATTCTCTGAAAAAATCTCTGAGCAGAGCGCTGCATTCCTCTTCCATAACGCCGCCCTTTAGCTCGGGCTTGTGATTGTACGGAAGGTCAAACAGGTTAATCACACTACCGCACGATCCTGCTTTGCGGTCGTATGCGCCGAACACCACTCGCCTGATACGTGAATTGATGATCGCTCCTGCGCACATCGGGCATGGTTCGAGAGTAACAAACAGCTCGCATTCCCATAATCTCCAGCCTTGAAGTACCGTACAGGCTTTTTGAATAGCTTCAAGCTCGGCGTGTGAAGCTGCGCTTCGTACCGTTTCACGTCTGTTGAAAGCCGTGGCGATGATGACGTCGTTTCTTGTGACAACAGCACCAACGGGAACCTCTCCGATCGACTTTGCAAGCTCAGCCTGTTCTATGCATTTTTTCATGAAATACTCGCAGCGTTCGTTATCGTCGTTAAACAGTGTCATATTATTATATTGCGGAAACAAGAAACAGAGATGAGAGTATCAGCACTACCATGCATACGATAACGGTAGCCGATGACAGGAACATCTTGTTAAGCTCTTTGAAGGAATAGTTCGTTCCCGGCTTTTTCTGTTCAAAGATCTCATTGTGATTTTTCACGAGGTAGTAAACAGCGAATATTCCGGCAATTATCAGAACAAACATTACTGCATTTTCTATCAGAGAGCTTAGCGATGATTCAAGCAGGTCGGACATCGCTGTCATGATCACGGCAAAGAAATTGTTGCCAAAGTGTATTAAAATGCTCGGCAGCATAGAATCGGATTTAACTCTTACAAACGCTGCGACCAAGCCTACAATAAACGCAAACGGGATCTGAACAAAGTTGCCGTGAAGAAGTCCGAAAAGGAATGCGCTTGCGAAAATAGCGAACATTTCATCGTGCTTTTTAAGAACTCCGAGCACAACGCCTCTGAATGCGAATTCCTCCACAAGAGCAGGGATAACAGCGGTGCATATCGAGCCGAATATAATATCTGCCAGACCCGAAGCGCTTTTCTGGTCAAGGGAGGATTCGAGGTCTATGCCGAATAGAGTCATGTTCTGTATGAGAACCGATACGGCGATCTGGGCTATCATGCAAACTGACATACCTGCTACGACAAGCGCAGCGAGATATTTCCCTTCGAGCTTCTTAAACGGGAACAACTCGTTCATGGGGATCTTTGAAGCCTTTGCCAGAATAACAGACGGGATAAATATACCGAGCAGCGACGCCAGACCTTCATATGCGTAAAAACCGATAGGCGAAAAGCCCATATAAGGATCGTCGGTCGTCGGCGTGTTTTCGATAACTCCCGATATAAAGCTGATTACCATGATGATTATTCCGACAAGGAAAAGCGAGCCTAACAGCACAAGAGTAGCTGTGCCGGAGAAGGTAAAGGATTTCTTTATCTCGTTTTTCTTGATTTCTTCGGGACTCGGCTGATAATAATAACGGTAGCCGTTCGGTACATTCGTGTATGCAGGCTGCATAGGCGGACGATACATATTGTTCGGCACGTTCTGTACCGTAGGACGGTACATATTGTTCGGTATGTTCTGAACGGGCGGACGATATACATTGTTGGGTTCGTTCTGTACCGGAGGACGGTACAGATTGTTCGGTACATTCTGCATAGGCGGTCTGTACATATTGTTGGGAACGTTCTGTACAGGCGGAGTGTCGGGCTGCGACACAGGTGCCTGCGGATAATCAGGTCTGATCTGCTGTGGCTTACGCATGGTGTAAACCTTCTCTTCAAATGACTTTCCGTCGGGAACGTTGTTCTGTGGTAAGCTGTTCATACTTTCGTCGTTCATTTTCACATCTCCTTCTTAATAATCTTCTATAATTCGGGAATTATCGGAAAAAGGGGATTTCAGGGTGATAGATTCTCTATATTATATATAACTTTACAAACCTATCCCCGATTTTCCCGAATCCCGTTTTTCGGTTTAAGATTACATACTCTCGGGTACGGTAATATTGAACATGGTCAAAACGTTGGCAATCACGGATCTTACAGCAATACAAAGCGTAAGCCTTGCCTGCATAAGCGGCTCGTCCTCGCCCTTTACACGGCAGGCGTTGTAGAACTTATGGAACAGCGTCGCAAGCTCGGTGACATACCTTGTGATCTTCGTCGGGTCATAGCTCTTGGCTGAGCTTATTATCTCCTCGGTGTATGCGGCTAAATGTGTGATAAGGTCGATTTCCTCGGGTTCTCTGAGCAGCTCAAGCTCCTCGGCAGTGCATTCTCTCTGTGAGATTCCCTCAGCTGCAAGCGCTTTGATAATTGAGCAGATTCTTGCATGGGCATACTGTACATAGTATACAGGGTTCTGATTATCCTGAGTTACTGCGAGACCCAGGTCGAAATCCATCTGAGTGTTTGCCTCTCTTGTGTTGAAGAGAAATCTTGCGGAATCAACGGGTACTTCCTCAAGGAGATCGCCAAGCTGGATAGCCTTACCTGTACGCTTGCTCATTCTGACAAGCTCGCCGTCACGCATGAGCTTAACAAGCTGCATGAGCACAACATAAACGCTGTCACCGTCGTAGCCTATTGCATTCATAGCGCCTTTAAGCCGTGCAACGTGACCGTGATGATCTGCGCCCCATACGTTTATGAGAGTTTTGAATCCCCTGTCGAATTTGTTTTTATGATATGCTATATCGGCGGTGAAGTAGGTAGGATTGCCGTTTGCACGAATAATAACATCGTCCTTTAATTCAAGCTTTTCTATTTCTTCGGCAGTTTTTCCCTGCTTCTCCAAAAGCTCTGTTACGACCTGCTTGTTTTTATACCACACAGCGCCGTCTTTCTCATAGGTGAGTCCCTTATTCTTCAGAATTTCTACGACCTCTTTAACAGCTCCGCTCTTATGAAGCTCGCTTTCGAAGAACCATTTGTCATATTCTATTCTGTACTTCTTCATATCCGCCTGCATTTTGGCTATATTTTTCGGTAAGGCAAAATCAACAAGAGCTTGCTTGCGGACGCCCTCTTCGGCATTGATCAGATCCTTTCCGTTTTCTTCTATATACAGTTTAACTGCGTCGATAATGTCCGCTCCCTGATAGCCGTCCTCGGGAAATTCTATCGAATCGTATCCGTTGACCTCCTGAATAAAACGCGCGTTCAGGGAATTTGCAAATTTTTCGATCTGATTACCTGCGTCGTTTACGTAGAATTCTCTCCAGACATCATATCCGGCTTTGTCAAGTACCGCTGCCAGGCAGTCGCCCAATGCGCCGCCTCTTGCGTTGCCCATGTGCATGGGACCTGTAGGATTGGCGGATACGAACTCTACCATCACCTTTTCATTCCTGCCGTAATCGCTGCGGCCGTAATTGTCGCCGGAGTCTGTTACTTCCTTCAGGACATCGGAGTAGTACCTCGGGGAAAGAAAAAAATTGATGAATCCCGGACCTGCGATCTCGCAGCGGTCGATGTATGTGTCCGAAAGATCGATGTTTCCGACAACAGCGGCTGCGATCTTCTGAGGAGCTGTGCGGAACACCCTTGCGCAGGCCATCGCTGCGTTGGTTGCAAAATCGCCGTTTTTCTTGTCGGCAGGCTTTTCTATAATGAAATCAGGCAGCTCGGCTTTGATAAGCTCGCCATTCTCCATAGCCTTGTCAAAAGCACGGGCAACGGCAGCCTTCAGCTTGCTTGCTGCATTAATTGCTGTTTTAGACATGATATATAACTCCTTTTAACTGTGTTTATTTTCTCTCAATGAAATATCAAGCCGATGATGACGGATATTTTCCTTTTCGATATCGGTGGTGTAGCATACCGATATCCTGCACTCGTTTTCTTTTGCCCTGACGATTAAAGACGTGGTGAATATCCCCATCTCAAACGACCCGAACGGCGTGTTGTAAACACATAAATGCCGCATATCCTTCTCAAGCACAAGGATCGACGAAATACCGTCCTTTGTTGATTTTGTGAGTGTAAGTCTGTTGTCCGGGTGTACGGTGATAGTGTTGAGAATAAAGTCATCGGATTTTTTGTTTACGTTGTTTTCTTCAGGGTATTCTTTGTATGTGAGCTTAATCTCGCTGTCACCGTAAATGTATTCCGCAATTGATGTGAGTCCTATTTCCTCGGTGTCACCGTCGTCATCATAGGTTATTTTTCCTTTCATATTAATGATGTATTCTTTCAAGCTTTCACGTCCTTAATAATTATGAATATCGACACGGCTAACATTTTCCCCGATGTTGGAACGCAAAAAGATAGTTGCGATCCTGGAGAAGCTTTCTGTTCTGTCGCTTACAAAAAAACCGCACTCTCCGGGTTGTTCGGAGTCGTTGAGCAGCGATTTCTCTGCAAGTATGGAGGCGGCAAAACGAGCCGTTTCCTTACCGCTGTCGATGAGCTTTACATCGGGACCCACATATTCTCCGATAACAGGTTTGAGGATTGGATAATGGGTGCAGCCGAGAATTATAGTGTCTACCTTCTGCTCTTTCAGAATGCCGAGGTATCTCTCTACTGTAAGCGAGGCGATCGGATCGTCTGTTCCGAAAAAGCCCTCTTCGACAATAGGCACGAACAGCGGACAGTCCTTCTGAAACACACGAATGCCTGCGTCAAGCTTCTCTATTTCTTTTTTATATGCCCCTGCCGAAATTGTGGCACGAGTGCCTATTACACCGATCCTGCCGTTTTTTGTTGCCTCAACTGCCGCTTTTGCGGTTGGTGCAATAACATTGATATACGGAACGGGAAGCTCCTCTCCCAGTTCGGTTGCGGTAGAGCTTACCGTACCGCAGGCAGCGATCACCATCTTGACATTCTTGCTTAACAAGAAACGGGCGTCTTGTGAGGCGTATCGCTTGATCGTTTCAACACTCCTGTTTCCGTAGGGAACTCTGCCCGTATCTCCGAAATATATAATATTCTCATGCGGCATGATCTCTCTGAGCTGCTTTACGGCAGTAAGACCGCCCAGTCCCGAATCAAATACTCCGATAGGTTGATTGGACATAAATAAACCTCCGATCGTGTTAATAGATTACTCTCAATAACTCATTTTACCATAAACAAGCCCCTTGTGCAATTATTATTTCAAATTTTCGGGATAAAAAGTAGTGACAAATAAACATTTATGAGTTATAATCATATTATTATATGAAAAAGGAAAGGAAAGCTTGCTATGATAAACAAGGCGTTTGATATTGTAAACAGAAAGGTCGAGGCAACTCTGTCAGAACAGGGATATGTCCGCAAGAATGTTACCGGAACGGATTCAAACGAGCTGGTAACTCTTTATACAGGAGAGAGTACCGCATATTCCGTTTTGTATTATAAAGATAAAAAGCATATGGTAATGAGAAGCTGCTCCATGACGGAGGACGGTCCCGACAATGAATGGAAAACAATAGGCACATGGATTTTTGACCCGTCCACAGACGGAGAACGAGAGGCTGAGTCGATCGGAAACGATTTCGCCGAGAATGTATCGTCTCCGCTGTTCGTGCAGGCCTCTAAGGTACAGAAGAAAAAGAAAAAGAACAGCGATGACGGCAGCGGCGATCCGCTGTTTTTCTCCAAAAGACTCGTTGCGGTATTCCCCGAGCTGAAAGACGAGATCAAAGCAGAGGAGGACGGATACGAGCAGTTCAGAGGCGTGTTGTTTGCAAGAGAATTCATCGTACCGAAGATCGACAGGCTGCTCAGAGAAAACAAGAAGAGCGACATCGACAAGCTTGCTGATATTTTGTCGGCACAGTACGGCTACTGCGATCTCGACACACGCTCGATCATTACCATCGTTATACTTAATTCCATTACCAATGAGGATCAGAAAGAGACTCTCAGAGAGAACATGAGCAGCGAGCTTATCAAAGCGTGGAAGGCCGCAGAGAAGTACAGAGGGAAAAAGGTCAAGCCCGCAAAGAAGAAGAAACAGTCATTTATGCAGAGAATGGCAGATCAGAGCATAGAGAACAGGAAGGCTTATATGAATCAGCTCAATCAGTAAATGATGCAAATTTGTCCCGCAGAAATTACGGGCAGCGACAAAAATATTCTGAAAACCCCTTGACAGTTTCCGTTAACTGTGGTAAGATTAATTTACCTCGCAAGGGGTTTTATTTTTTGTGCCCTTTTGAGGGAGGCTAAATTTACCGCAAAAACGGAGGTGCCGCTACAATGAGAGTGAAAATTACACTAGCCTGCACTGAGTGCAAACAGCGAAACTACAACACCATGAAGAACAAAAAGAACGATCCCGACAGACTTGAAATGAACAAGTACTGCAGATTCTGCAAGAAGCATACTCTGCATAAGGAAACAAAGTAATAACGGAGGGGACACTATGGCTGAAAAAAAGAATAAGGCCGCAGCAAAGGATGACAGCAAGAAGGCAGCAGAGATGAAAGAATCCAAGGCAGCTAAGGAAACAAAGGCAGCCAAGGATACCGCATCGTCAAAAGCGAAGTCATCCGATAAGAAAGCAGCCGAGAAGAAGCCGTCTGTTTTTTCCAGAATCGCTAAGTATTTCAGAGAATGCAAGAGTGAAGTAAAGAAGATCGTATGGCCGACTCCGAAGGCTACATTCAAGAACACGGGCATTGTGCTCGCAGTTCTGATTGTGATCGGACTGCTGATATTCGGTCTTGATACCGGCTTGGTAGCTTTGCTTCGTCTGATAATGAACATCGGATAAGACAATCGGTTGCGTTTGATTATGAAAGGATGATGTTCAGTGTCTGACAACGAAGATTTGGGATTCAGATGGTATGTTGTTCATACCTACTCCGGTTATGAGGACAAGGTTGCCTCAACACTTGAAACAACTATAAAGAACAGAGCCTTGCATGATCTTTTTGAAGAAGTCAAGGTTCCGACAGAGTTAGTTCAGGAAACTGTCGATGGTAAGACAAAAGAGGTTAAACGCAAGATTTACCCGGGATATGTTTTTATCAAAATGGTGCATACGGACGAGTCCTGGCATATTGTCAAAAACATCAGAGGATGTACAGGATTTGTCGGTCCCGAATCAAAGCCCGTGCCGCTGACGGACACCGAGGCAGAGAAGATGGGAGTCGAAGCTCGCCGCGTTGAGCTTCCGTTCAATATCGGAGATTCGGTTCGCATTATCGGCGGATATCTGAAGGGTCAGATAGGCCGTGTGTTGGAGATCGATATTGAGAATAACGTGGTAAAGCTGAGCATAGATATGCTCGGACGTGCAACAACAGAGATTGATCTTGATATGGTGGATACACTGGAATAAGATCAAAGGCAGTCGGAAGACTGCTTGCGTGGGAGGAATGAAATTTATTTAAGCATTCCGTTATACCACATATTATGGAGGTGCGAATTAAAATGGCTCAGAAGGTAACAGGATTTATTAAGCTCCAGATACCTGCCGGTAAAGCAACACCGGCTCCGCCTGTTGGTCCTGCATTAGGTCAGCATGGCGTAAACATTATGGCGTTCACAAAGGAATTCAACGAGCGCACAAAGAATGACGTTGGCATGATCATTCCTGTAGTTATTACAGTTTATGCAGACCGTTCTTTCACATTCGTTACAAAGACCCCGCCGGCAGCAGTTCTTATCAAGAAGGCTTGCAACATCAACAGCGGCTCGGGCGTACCGAACAAGAACAAGGTTGCAAATATTACCCGTGAGCAGGTCAGAAAGATTGCCGAGCAGAAGATGCCTGACTTGAATGCGTCAAGCGTTGAGTCTGCTATGAGCATGATAGCGGGTACAGCACGCAGTATGGGTGTTGTAGTAGTTGACTAACTGACTAAACCCGGGTGGGAGGACGCAATCCCGCAATCCGCAATTACCACTCAATAGGGAGGATAACTAAATGAAACACGGTAAGAAGTATGTTGACGCTGCTAAGCAGATCGACAGAGCAAAATTTTATGAAACAAACGAGGCTTTTGACGCAGTGATTAAGACTGCGACGGCTAAGTTCGACGAAACAGTAGAAGTACACGTAAAGCTCGGCGTTGACGGCAGACATGCCGATCAGCAGGTAAGAGGCGCAATCGTTCTTCCGAACGGTACAGGTAAGAACGTAAGAGTTCTTTGCATCTGCAAGGGCGATAAGGAAGAGATCGCTCGCGAGGCAGGAGCAGATTACGTTGGCGCAGAGGATATGACTCAGAAGATCCAGCAGGAAGGCTGGATGGATTTTGACGTCATCGTAACAACACCCGACTGCATGGGTCTTGTTGGCCGTCTTGGTAAGATCTTAGGACCCAGAGGTCTTATGCCGAACCCGAAGGCAGGTACTGTAACTCCCGATGTTGCAAAGGCGATTAAAGAGGCTAAGGCAGGTAAGATCGAGTATCGTCTTGATAAGACAAACATCATTCACTGCCCGATCGGCAAGGTTTCTTTCGGCTCAGAGAAGCTCCAGGAGAACTTTGACACACTGCTCGGTGCAATAGTTAAGGCTAAGCCTGCTGCTGCAAAGGGTCAGTATATCAAGTCCTGCGCAGTTGCATCAACAATGGGACCGTCTGTAAGAATTAATCCGAGCAAGTTTCAGGGTTGATTTTTTCAAAAAAACACTTGACACACATCTGTGGAGTGTGATATAATAATTAAGCTGTTCCAAAGACAGCAGGTACTTTATGTATAAAGGGTTAAACCGCCTGCCGAGGATGTGCGTTTTAAGTGTATTATCATTGACTTAATATGCCTTTCTCGTGCTGCGGGAAAGGCTCTTTTGTTTGAATAAATTTCGGAGGTGAATTAATTTTGCCAAGTCAGAAGGTTCTTGAACAAAAGCAGGCAGTTGTTGCTGCTCTTACAGAACGTTTGCAGAACTCCGTTGCAGGTGTTGTTGTAAGCTATAAGGGTATCAATGTTGCCGACGATACAAAGCTCAGAAAGGATCTGCGTGAGGCAGGCGTTCAGTACACAGTTGTAAAGAACACATTGCTTTCCCGTGCAGCTGATAACGCAGGACTCAGCGACCTCAACGCTGTACTCGAGGGTACAACAGCTATCGCTACAAGCACCGAGGATCATGTTGCAGCAGCAAGAATTCTTTCTAAGTTCGCAGACAAGAATAAGGAATTTAAGATCAAGAGCGGTTACCTTGACGGTGCTGTAATAGGTCTTGAAACAATTTCAAGTCTTGCTAAGCTCCCGAGCAGAGAGGTGCTCCTTGCTACGGTATGCAACGCATTCAACGCTCCTATCGCAAGCCTCGCTCGCGCATTGCAGGCTATTGTTGATAACGGCGGTGTTGAAGAGTCACTCGCTAAGAAGGCAGCAGGCGCAGACGCTGCCGAAGCACCTGCAGAGGCTTGATCAGTCATTGCAGACATATTGTATTAAAAATAAAATTTATTTTACGGAGGTAAATTATCATGGCATCTGAGAAGATTACTGCTATTATTGAAGAAGTTAAGACACTCACAGTTCTTGAACTGTCTGAGCTTGTACACGCTATTGCAGTTGCTGCTCCGACAGAGGCTGCTGCTGCAGCTGAGGAGAAGACAGAGTTTGACGTAATTCTTAAGGCTGCAGGCCCTGAGAAGATCAAGGTTATCAAGGTTGTAAGAGAGATCACAGGTCTTGGTCTTAAGGAAGCTAAGGCTCTCGTTGACGGCGCTCCGAAGCCCGTTAAGGAAGGCGTTTCAAAGGACGACGCTGAGTCTATGAAGGCTAAGCTCGAAGAGGTTAAGGCTGAGGTTGAGATTAAGTAATCTCATTTCCGGATACTTATTCTATTCAAACATTACGGGTTGTCGTATGGCAGCCCGTTTTTTTTATTTTTTTTTGAAATAGTATGCCCCTGCAAGGAGATTTGGGTTGTTATTAATAGTGAAAGTACTTGAGAGGGAATGAATGACCTCTGATGATTCATCAGAACTCTGCAAAAAACAAGTTGTTAATCTTGAACGTTGGTGAAAATTATGGAAATGGAAAAGCTCGCAGAACAACTCATACAAGGTGATGTAAAGGCTTTTGAAACTATAGTCGACCGTTTTACACCACTGGTGTCAACGATCGTCTATAATCTGGCAAACGGTTCTCTTAGCGTACCGGATATTGAGGATCTTACTTCTGATACGTTTATTACACTGTGGTATAACCGAGAGAAGGTTCAGCCGGATAAGCTGAAGGGCTACATATGCTGTATAGCAAAAAACAAAGCAAAAAACAAACTGAAATTGGTGTTCCGTCATAAGATAGTGAATATCGATGAGGTGAATTACGAAGACGGACTTGTTGTATCAGAGGAGATTGAAAACAAGATCGTCTCAGAAGTTTTGAAAGAAGCTCTTGATATTATAGGAGAACCTGACAAGGAGATAATAGTTCGGCATTATTACTACTATCAGTCTTCTACAGAGATTTCCGAGAAAATGGGAATGAAAAGCGAAACGGTCAAATCGAGGATCAAGCGAGCCAGAGAAAAACTGAAAACTATCCTTGCAGAAAGAGGGTATACAAGATGAAAAAGATATTTGTATTTGATAAGTGTGAGGACGAGCTTTTAAGCGTTGATGAAAGCACGGTGCTGATTGACACAGGCATAGATGCCGAAAGAGTAAAGGGGATGATAATGAAAGAGATAAAAGGTGGCAAAAAGAAGGCTTCTGTAAAGAAGCTCTTCTCGATAGTATTTATTGCCGCAGCGATCACAGCGGCTGCTACTGTGACGGCGATGGCAGCAACAGGAGGCTTTAATACGGTCTTTGGAGCTCTTTTTGCCGGAGAACCCGCCAACGGCGTTTTTCCCGGAACGGATATATCGGTGAAAAGCGATACTCTTGACATTGAGTTCTTAGGCGTAACGGGAGATGAAATGAGTATGATTTCTGTCTATGACATCAGAAAGAAGGACGGAAGCAATTTTGTGGATACTTTTGATACTCCTGAAGATTACCGTTTTCTGAACGTAAGAGCGAAAGTGGATCTAACCGAGAGTGAATACAGAAAGCTAAAAGAGATGATAGAAGGCGGAGCCTGCGGCAGATACGGCTATGTACTCTATCAACTTCTTGATGAAAAAACAATTCGTGCGTGGGCACTCTTTGAAGACGACAAAGGCTGTATAAGGGGCGAAAGGCTTACTGTGACCGATAAGGAAACGATAATCTACCATATTGATGAAGTCCTTTATGACGGTTCGGATGATACTTATACGGATTGGCTTGATTATGAGAAAAAAAATAAGGATCTCATTCTCAGCAGGGAAGCTGCATTTGAAGAGAATCAGCAATTTTTCCCGATCGGAGAAGTGGATCGTACGATACTTGCCGTAACATCGGCAACTACGATCCCACTTGAATACGAGCTTGATGTAACGCTGAATTACAGAACGATAGAGAAAACCTTCCCGAAAGCTAAAGGCAAGGTTTTCAGCGAACAAAACACGGAGTGGAAGGTAAATAAGATCAAAGCGGGAGCGTTTGGAATGACGATAGAAGCTGTAACGGATCATGTTGTAGAGATGGACGGAATTGACGTTATGAACAGCGCAAACTGGAGCCCCGAAGAAGCGCACGATTACATGGAAGCGTGCCACACCGAAGTGAGTGTTGAGATCACTCTGAAGGACGGAACAAAGATCCGTGCAGAGGGAAGTGGGGAACATCATTGGGATCCGAACGGAAAAACCAAATCATCATGGAGCTGCTCATATTGTAAAGACGGAGATATGTCTAAACCATATACACTTGATCCACATGATATAATTTCGATTACTTGCAACGGTACGGAGCTGCTCTGAGTCAATACTAAAAATCAATGTTCCGGATAGAAGCGGAGCGGGGATTTACCTTCCTCGGCTCTGCTTCTGTTTTGAGCGTCTTGAAATTTTTTTACTTTTTGCTATTGACATTCGGAAAGCGTTGTGCTAAAATCATAATTGTTAATAAACAAACCTACAAACCTGTGAGAAAGAATAGTAGCTTAAGCAATGTGCTTACAGAGAGCCGATGATGGTGGGATTTCGGCAGCGGCGGTTTAGGTGAATGGACTTTTGAGGGCGAACCGAGCAGAGCCTGTCTGTTAGGGGAGACGGGTGTGACCGTTATATCGCAGATGTATGTCAGTACATCGTGAGTGCGTACCTTTTTGGTGCGAATATGGGTGGTACCGCAAGGAATTTTAATGTCCCTGTCCCATTGTTTTGTGGGGCAGGATTTTTGTTGTCCCGAAAATCAAGAAAAGAGGTAATCAAAATGAAAAAGTCAACCAAATTAATTGCATTCCTTATGTCCGTGCTGCTTATAGCCGCATTTGTCTTTGCAGGCTGTGACAGTAAAACTCAACCCGCTGCAGCTGAAAGCAGCGTCCCGAATACCCGGGCTGTGAGCGAAACTACAGATGTTCCTGCGCAGTATAAGGTGGGTATCATACAATTCATGCCGCATTCTTCACTCGATAACTGCTGTCAGGGTATTAAAAATGCGCTCGATGAAGCAAAGATCGACTATGATGTTCAGGTGGGTTCGACCGCTTCCGCAGTTGATGATTGTCAGAACTATGCCGCAAGAATGGCTTCTTCAGGCGAATATGATGTTATCATCGCAATAGCTACTCCGTCTGCCGCAGCCGCATATTCTGCCGTAAGGAACGCTTCCGCAGATATTCCCGTTGTATTCTGCGCAGTATCTGACCCTGTTGCCGCAAAGCTTGTTGAATCTATCGAGAAACCCGGCAATAACTGCACAGGAACTTCCGATTCATTTGACATTGTATCTCAGATCGAGATAATCAAGGCTGTTCAGCCAGAACTTACTAAGCTCGGCGTGTTCTATACAACAACAGAGCCTAATTCTCTCTCTCAGCTAAAAATATTGAAAGATGAGTGTGAGAAAAACGGTATAGAACTTATTGATCAGGGTATCAACGACGCAACAGAGCTTCCCGCAGCAGCCGCAGCGCTTATTCCGCAGGTCGAAGCTGTAACGAATCTTACCGATAATAATGTTGTAGATAATATGGCAACGGTTCTTGAGCAGGCAAAGGCTGCGAATATTCCCGTATACGGTTCTGAGATAGAACAGGTTAGGAAGGGCTGTCTTGCAGCGGCGTCTATCGACTATGTAGCTTTGGGCGAGCAAACAGGAAAAATGGCTGTCGAGATACTCGGCGGTAAATCTGCCGCTGAAATGCCCGTTTCGGTAGTATCCGACAGCACACCGGTATTCAATACAGATGCTGCAAAAGAACTCGGACTTGAGATTCCCGAAGTTTATGCAGACGCAGAAAAAGTAACAACAGCCGAATAAATCAAACTGCCGACAGTGCTTTTTTGCGCTGTCGGCACAGCCGCAAAGAGGGAAGAAAATGGAAACGATAAATATTATCAAAATCATCTTGGAAGAGGGAGCTAAATATGCTATACTTGCTATGGGAGTCTATCTCACATACAGTATACTTGATTTCCCCGATCTCAGTGTTGACGGAACAATGCCGCTGGGAGCTATCGTGTCTGCTGTGCTTATTGCGCAGGGCTTTCACCCGATACTCAGTATTGCCGCCGCTGTCTTGGCGGGAGGTATCGCAGGGTGTATAACGGGACTGCTGCACGTGAAGCTGAAGATCAGACCCTTGCTTTGCGGAATACTGGTGTTCACCGCTCTTCTGTCGATTAACCTGCTAATAGCAAAAGCAGGCACGGGCGGTCAGTCGATAGTATCAGTTTTCGGTGAAGATACGATTTTTACGGGTAAGCTTGCTTCGCTTATCCCCGAATCCGCAGGCGGTGTTACCATACGTAAGCTGATAATACTGTTTATCATAATGATAATAGTCAAGCTGCTGATAGATCTTTATCTGAAAACCAAAAACGGTATGCTTCTGCAGGCAACGGGCGCAAACGAACAGTTCGTTATCATGCTTGCAAAAGACCCGGGCAAAATGAAGATACTCGGTCTGTCAATCGGCAATGCTCTTGCGGCGCTTTCGGGTGCAATTATTGCTCAGGCTAACGAAACAGCCAACACTACTATGGGTACGGGTATGGTCGTATTCGGACTTTCAAGCGTTATTATAGGTCTGACGCTGTTCAGGAAGGTTAGATTCATGAAAGCTACAACCATGGTGATACTCGGAACGATGATCTATAAGGCTTGCCTGCAGATTGCAGTGTCCTTAGGACTTGCTTCGGATTACAACAAGCTTCTTATGGTGATATTATTTATTATCGCTCTGGTACTCAGCGGAAAACTCAACAGAAAAGGCGGTAACGATAATGCTAAGGCTTGATAATATCAACAAAACATTTAATGCCGGAACAATAGACGAATGCAGGCTCTTCAATGATTTTTCGCTCCATATAGAAAAGGGCGAGTTCGTATCAGTGATAGGCTCAAACGGCAGCGGAAAAACGACTATGCTGAATATCATCTGCGGTTCAATGCCGATAGATTCGGGCAGTATTATTTTTGACGGAAAAGATATAACAAAGCTGTCGGAATACAAAAGAGCAAAATACATGGGAAGAGTGTTTCAGTCACCCGGTATGGGTACTTGCCCGAACTTGACTATCCTTGAAAATATGTCACTTGCAGATAATAAAAACAAGACCTTTGGCTTGTCAAAGGGTGTGAACAAGAAAAGGATAGATTACTATAGATCGCTTGTTGAGGAATGCGGTATCGGACTTGAAAACAGAATGAATGTACCTGTGGGAAGTCTCAGCGGAGGTCAAAGGCAGGCTCTGGCGCTTGTTGTTGCGAACATGGCGGATATAGATTTTCTTGTACTCGATGAACATACGGCAGCGCTTGACCCGAAGTCATCACAGCTTGTTATGCAGCTGACGGATAAATTTGTGAAGAAAAGCAATATCACTACCCTTATGGTAACTCATAATCTGCGTTTTGCCGTAGAGTACGGCAGCAGACTGCTTATGATGCATGAGGGTAACTGCATTGTCGATATCAAGGGCGAAGAAAAGAAAAACTGTGATGTCGATGATTTGCTCAGGAAATTCAACGAGATAAGCATAGAAAAAGGTAATTAGAAGGGCGGCAAGTTGCCGCTGACGTTACGCAGTCGCAGCTTGTTGTGATACTTGCTCAGAACTCGCATCATACCATAAGAGGTAAAGTATGATGCAGCCTATAAAATAATAAAACTAAGGAGACACTGATTAAATCGAGTGCCGAAGTTGCGCCGTCAGATTTTTAGGCAAATTGTGCGAAAAATCCGCAGGAATACTGACGTATTTCAAGGCAGAAGCACCGATCGAGCCGGCAGGCGAGACTAAAGATGCAAGCAAATTTGGTGCTCAGTCCGAAGGACGTGATTTAATCAGTGGTTCCCTAACTTAATCAGAGTGAGAAATACCTACCGGCGGCGTGTTGCTGTGGATAGTTAAAAGGAGGATTTATATGAGAAAAAACATACTTATGATACTCGGTCCGAACCTTAATATGGTAGGACTGCGAGAAAAAAATGTATATGGCGAAGAAACAGCAGAAAGCATAAACGAAGATGTTCGTTCTTTGGCAGAAGAGCTCGACATGAATATAGAAATATTCCAGTCAAACAGCGAGGGCGAGATAATCAGCAAGATTCACTCTGCTTTAGGGAAACACGACGGCATAATTATCAATGCGGGCGCATACACGCATTACAGCTATGCTATCCGTGACGCAATAGCCTGCGTTCCGTCTATACCGGTAATAGAGGTTCATATGTCGAATATCCATGCAAGAGAAGAATTCCGTCATAAAACAGTGATAGGTGCAGTGTGCAGGGGACAGATATGCGGTTTCGGAAAATACAGCTATCATCTGGCACTGTATGCGTTAAAGGAGGCAGAACTGTGAACAATCCCGATGTCAGTGAAAAATTGAGATATTTTGTCCGCCTTAAGAAGCTTGCTTCAAAGCTTGATGTGTCCGGCAGGCAGGCGGCTCTCATAACAAGTGAAACAAATATATTCTATCTGACAGACTTTGCAAACAGCGAGGGTACGCTTTTTATTACAAGAGATAAGACATATTTCCTGGTGGACTTTCGCTACGGCGAGGCTGTGAAGAAAAGTGTGGCAAACTGCGAAGTTGTGGTATACAATAAATTCTACGAAACGCTGAAGGAGCTTGCAGAACGTCACGGCATAAAGGAAATACTTACCGAAACAGAGAACATTACTGTAAAAAGGTTTGAGAGCTTTAAGACAATATTTTCGGAGTGCGGCTGCGAGCTGTCGAAGTCAGATATGCTCGACAAGATGCTTGTTAACCTTCGCATAATCAAATCCCGTGAGGAGATAAAGAAGATCAGGCAGGCTCAAAAAATTGCAGAAGAGGCGTATACCGAGCTGCTGAATTATGTGAAGGTCGGAGCCATCGAGCGTGACCTTGCATTCGAGCTTGAATTCCTCATGAGGAAAAAGGGAGCGAGCGGAGTGTCGTTTGACCTTATCACTATCGCAGGAAAGAATACATCAAAGCCCCACGGCGTACCCGGTGATTATGCTATACAGAGCGGCGATTTCGTCACCTTTGACATAGGCGCACTGTATGAAGGCTACCACAGTGATATGACAAGAACTGTAGCTGTCGGCGAAGTCAGCGATTTTCAGCGGGAGATATACAATATAGTTTATACGGCGCAGAATGTCGCCGCAGCCGCCGTAAAGCCGGGCGTAAAGGCAAGCTATATTGACAAGGTCGCAAGGGATATTATCACCGAGCACGGCTATGGGGAGTGCTTCGGGCATTCAACGGGACACGGAGTCGGACTTGATATACACGAGAACCCGTTTGTGTCGTCCCGCTCCGATGTGATACTCAGCGAGGGCATGGTGATAACCGTTGAGCCGGGAATCTATATTCCCGAAAAATTCGGTGTCAGGATTGAAGATATGGGAGAGGTGACGTCGAAGGGTTACGATAACTTTGCCTCTCTTCCGAAAGAACTGATAATTTTATAACAAACGTCGATGGTGAAGAAAAATCCCCCTCCGACGTATGCCGGAGCTTAGCTCCTTGTATAAGGGAAAGGTGATCTTGTGATATATACATACCTTACCAAAAAAGCACTGCTGATCTGCTATAACGCACATAAAAATCAGCTTGACAAGAGCGGCGTTCCGTATGTTTTCCACCCGTATCATTTATCGGAGCAGATGAACGATGAATATTCAGTTTGCACCGCCCTGCTGCACGATGTGGTTGAAGATACGCCGGTCACTTTAGATTATCTGAAAAAAGAAGGGTTTCCGAATGAGGTTCTTGAAGCGATCGCCCTGATGACACACGACAAGAACGAGCCGTATTTTGATTATGTGCGGCGTATAAAGAATAACCCGATCGCAAAGAAGGTAAAGCTTGCCGATCTGAAGCACAACAGCGACACAAGCCGTTTGAATTATGTTGACGAGAAGACTCTCGCACGCTGCGAGAAATATAAGCAGGCTATCCGCATACTTGAAGAATAAGAAATCTCCTGTTCGCATTATCGGACAGGAGTATTATTTTTATAATAATATTATTTTATTGATCTTGCCCAATCAAGCAGCGCTTGTTTTTCATTAGGCAGATGTTCGGCTATGACTTCTTCAAGCAGACGGTCCAGTATCAGCCCGAGTTCACGTCCGGGTGTAAATCCTTCGGCGATGAGATCGCCGCCCTTGACAGCGAGGTCTTTCTTTGAGAAACACGCCTGTTCGGAGAGAATTTCCTTTCCGAGTTTTTCCATTCTTTCAAGAGCCGCAAGACGTTCGCTCACATCTGTACCCTTTCCCAGATCGTCCGCACGCTTCATTTTAAGCAGCATAAAAAACAATTCGGGAGTGCGCCTGTTCATGAATTTCTTTATGGAGTATTTGTTCTCGTTAATCTGCGCATCATGCAGCCGGATAATATCGAGAACTGTGTCCTTTGTGTAATTATCGAGCTTTAGTCTGTTGAGAACAGCTCTTGTAATATCACAGCTCACCTTTGCGTGACCGTAGAAATGTCCTCTCCCTTCCTTTTCGGTGTATGACAGTGGCTTTCCGATGTCGTGGAAGAGTGCGGCAAGCCGCAGCACAGGGGAATTACCGGCATTCGCAACCACTCTTGCGGTGTGATTCCATACGTCGTATTTGTGGTGAGGGCTGTTCTGGTTGAAGCCTTTCATCGGCATTAGTTCGGGTATGACCGCTGCGAGAATGTCGATGTACTCCATAAGTACGGAGTATACATTCCTGCCGCACAGCAGCTTGATAAGCTCGCTTGCTATCCTCTCGGCGGAGATGTTTTTCAGCAATTCTTTATTCCTGAATAATGCCGCTTTGGTTTTCTCCTCAATCTCAAAACCCAATACCGACGAAAAACGGATCGCCCTCATAATACGAAGCGCGTCTTCGCCGAATCTCTTATCAGGGTCGCCTACGCAGCGGATAAGCTTGTTTTGAATATCCTCATGCCCTCCGTGAAAATCCGCAATTCCGTTTTCTTCGTCATAGGCGATCGCATTCATCGTGAAGTCACGTCTGGCGGTATCCTCTTCAAGGCTTGATGTGAACGTAACAAATTCCGGGTGCCTGTTGTCCTTATATTCCGAGTCGATCCGATATGTCGTTATTTCGAGCGGCATTCTGTTTATCAGCACTGTTACCGTACCGTGCTTGATTCCTGTTTCTATTACACGGTAATGTTTGAAAACTTCCTTTGTCTGCTCAGGCAGAGCGTTTGTTGTGATGTCATAATCCTTAGGCGGAACGCCCATCAGACTGTCACGAACACAGCCGCCTACTATATATCCCTCATACCCTCTGCGGTGGAGGGTGTCAAGCGCCCGTTTAACTTCATCGGGCAGTATTATCCTATTATCCATTTTGTTTCCTTTCAGTCAGATCATTCTATTCCCGTAAGGTCGTTGATCACTTCTCCTGCTATTATCAGTCCGACAACAGACGGAACAAATGCGCTGCTGCCGGGGGCTTGTTTTATGTATGTGCCGTTTTTGTTTCTGTCATTCGGGAGAGTATCGGAGGAGGCGGAGATCTTTGTTTCCGGTTTGCGGGGCTGCTCCTTTGAATATACGACCTTCAGCTTTTTAATGCCTCGCTTTTTCAGCTCCGACCTCATAACACGCGCAAGCGGACAGACGGAGGTCTTGTAGATGTCGGATACCTCGAACATATCGGCATGGAGCTTGTTGCCTGCGCCCATAGATGATATTATGGGTGTTCCTGCTTTTTCGCATAACTCAACAAGGGCAAGCTTCCCCGATACGGAATCTATTGCGTCAACAACATAATCATAGTCGGAGAAGTTAAAGCTGTCTGCCGTATCGGCTGTGAAAAACATTTTGCGGTTGTTCACCTTTATATCGGGATTAATGTCGAGCAGGCGTTCCTGCATGACGTCTGTTTTGTATTTTCCGACAGTGCTGTGAAGGGCGATTATCTGTCGGTTGATGTTTGACGCCGCTACTCTGTCATCGTCTATAATGTCAATAGAGCCAATGCCGCTTCGAGCCAGTGCTTCGCAGACATATCCGCCGACTCCGCCTATGCCGAATACAGCAACACGGCATTCCGAGAGTTTCCTGACGGCGTTCTCTCCGTAAAGCAAAGCAGTTCGGTTGAACTGCTCGCCGAGCGTAGCTTGTGATCGTTCCATATATTTTTAACTCCTTTTTTCATACAAAAAGCGTTATCGGCATATTCATGTTAAGGGAGGGTGAGTCAAATGAATATGCCGAAATTATTTCTGATATTAGCCGTAACATGGTTTGTTTATTCGATAGTAAATGCCGGAGCAGGCTTTGAAAAACCCCTTCGCAAAAGCTTGTACAGTATCCTGTTCGGTCTGGGATCGCTTGTTCTTGTTCACTGCATATCGCCGTTTACGGGTGTATCGGTGCCGATAAGCGTGATGTCGATAACGGTATCATCGGTGATGGGAATTCCGGGAACTACTCTGCTGCTTTTATTAAATATGTTTTTTTGAATTAGCTATCTCCTCAAGTGTCTGCGCCGCAAAGTCTGCGTTTCGTGTGATCGAAGCTATCATAGTCTTGTAGATCATTTCTGCATTTGACTGGAAATTCCTTTTCACAAGACGAGCCTGCTTTGAATCGGGAACATAAAGCTGAAAGCTGAACAGATCGGTTTCTTCATCGGTGATATGACAGTCCACAACATAGCCGTTGGACACCTTTTTGATCTCGACGGTATTCTCTTTTTTGTTTTTCTCTTCCATAATAAGCTCTGTCACAGCCGACATTGCGCGTTCCTTTATGACTAAGGGCAACTCGTCGCTCAGACTTGAAGCGATGAGCTTGCCGCTTTTTGTAACGGTGTACAGATCTTTTTCGGGATCGGTAAGGGTGATGTTTTGTTTGTTTTCAAGGTCCATAAAAGCGTCTGTGATCTCAAAGTAATTTGCAATACCGTATTTTTGCATAGCGGTAATGACAAGGTCCTTTTTGATCGGCTTTTTTATACAATCGATAATGTAGCATATCAGCAGCCTGACGTTGCTGCGGTTTCTCAGTCCGCCCGGATCGATACCTGCGTCGATAGCGTCAAATTCATATTCCATAATGTCACCGCCTTGTTTTATTAGTTGTTAATATTATACCACATTTTTATACTCTTTGTACATAGTTTTGAGATAAGAATTGAAGATTTTTAGATATTGACGTAACAGAAAGAATGTGGTAGAATAGTCTCAAAGGAGGAATGTATATGGATTATTTACCGTACATATGGATAGCGGTCATGATAGTTATGGCTGTGTTTGAAGGTCTGACTACTCAGCTGGTGTCCGTTTGGTTTGTGATCGGCGCTTTAGCGGCAGCGATCGTGAGCTTTTTTGTGCCGAATTTTGCGGTGCAGTTTGCTCTGTTTGTCGGCGTATCGCTTGTAATGCTGCTTGTCACGAAGCCTTTTGTCAGCAAGATAAAAAGGGCAAAGGCAGAGCCTACAAACGCAGACATGAATATCGGAAAGACAGCGATCGTTATTCAGCAGATCAACAATACCGAATCAACGGGACAGGTTAAGCTTGCCGGCAGCACATGGACTGCAAGGACCGTGAACGGCGAAGTCGTTGAAGAGGGGCAAAAGGTAATTGTGCAGGAAATATCCGGTGTTAAGCTGATGGTAACACCGCTTGCGCAGAAGTAACAGAGTTATTTTTTTCAGGAGGAGATATTTATGGAATTATCATTTGGAGTATTTATAGGAATTATTATTTTTGTTGCGCTGCTTGTGGTCATAGCCAATGTTAAGATCGTGCCGCAGGCTAATGCGTTCGTTATCGAGAAGCTCGGCACATACTCGGCTACATGGGGAACGGGTCTTCATGTGAAGATACCCTTCATCGACAGGATCGCAAAGAAGGTTTCTTTGAAGGAGCAGGTCGTTGATTTCCCGCCGCAGCAGGTTATCACGAAGGATAACGTAACCATGCAGATTGATACGGTCGTGTATTTCCAGATAACTGACCCAAAGCTTTACACATACGGAGTTGAGCGTCCTATCTCGGCTATCGAGAATCTTACGGCGACAACTTTGCGAAACATCGTAGGCGAGCTGGAGCTTGACCATACTCTCACATCACGTGACGTTATCAACAGCAATATCAGAACCATTCTTGACGAAGCAACAGACGCATGGGGAATTAAGGTCAACCGTGTGGAGCTGAAGAATATTCTCCCGCCGAGAGAGATCCAGGACGCCATGGAGAAGCAGATGAAGGCAGAGCGTGAGCGCCGTGCAAGGATCCTCGACGCAGAGGGTGAAAAGCAGGGGCAGATCCTCGTTGCTCAGGGTCACAAAGAGGCAGCTATCCTCCAGGCGGACGCTATCCGTGAATCGAAGATCAGAGAAGCGCAGGGCGAAGCAGAGGCTATCCTCACAGTGCAGAAGGCATACGCAGACGCACTCAGAATGCTCAACGAAGCTAATCCCTCAGATAAGGTTATTCAGCTGAAGAGCCTTGAGGCATTCCAGAAGGCAGCGGACGGCAAGGCTACCAAGATCATTATCCCGTCGGAGATACAGAGTCTTGCGGGTCTTGCAACGAGCGTGAAAGAGGTTGCTGATACCAACTTTAACCTCGATGTTGTGAAGAAGAAGTAACATAACAACCAATACCAAAAACAATACAAAAAGAAAAGGGTACGGGAAAGCTTCCGTACCCTGATTTATTCACTTATCCATCTATTTCTTAGCTTTCTTAACCTCGTCCACAAGCGGATAATATATCTTATATGATATCTCTCCGAGATCCTCATAGAAGGATACGTTTGTGAGTATCACAAGCTGCGTGTCGGTTTTATAATCTGCGTATACCTGGGAGGAATATGCATAAGTCCTTCCGCTGTGGTGCCAGATATAATCGCCTGTGTTCCAGCCGTAATTATACAGCCACGTTGAATGCTCCACTATCTTCCTGTCGGTTGCGTTGTACATCTCTTCGGACGATGAAACTACTCTCATCCACCTTAACACATCTTCTGCAGTAGATACTACCGAACCTGCCGAGAACAGGTATACATAAGAGCCCTCGGCTTTGCGGTATTTGTCATCATTGTCGGATATGTACTTTACCTGGGCAGGGGAGTAACCCTTGGAAAGATCCTTGCCGTCACCAACAAAATAGGTGTCCTTCATGTCTGCATAGTCAAAGAAGTTTTTCTGCAGATAATCACGGTAGCTCATTCCCGAAAGCTGCTCGATTATGATCCCCAGCAGATAATATGAAGAGTTGGAATATTTATAAACAGTACCGGGATCGGTGTAGATACCGTCCTTGAAAATAGTTGATACTATGAACTTTTTGGCTTCATCCTCGGACTCCTTTGAAATCTTGACGAATTCGTTGTGAAGCTCCTCGTCACCCTCGATAGTCAACATATAATCTCCGAAGCCTGCCGTCATCTGCAGAAGCTGGCTCACGGTGATGTTCCGGAGGTAACCTGCGTCGGTATACTCGGGAAAATATTTATCCAGAGTATCCGTTACGTCAAGCAGTCCCTGCTTTTCAAGCTGCAGGATAGCCGTTCCCGTGAACTGCTTTGTTACCGAACCGATCTGATATATGGTGTTATCCTCGTTGGGAGTTTTCCCGTCTGTTGTGCCGAATGATTTTTCATACACTATGCGGTTGCCCGACGACATCAGCACCGTACCCGAAAAGTCGGGATACTGGGCGATAATGCTGTCTGCGTTGGTTGTGACATATTCGATAGCACTGTCGGACAGCGGGCAGGTGGTAGGCTCGATCATCTTAGGCAGAGAGTGATCCTTCGTGGGAGTGTCATCGTCGTTATTGCCGGAAAAGTGAAATTCCACCTCGCCGTCGTCACTCTCATCGTCCTGCGTAATAGGCGAAGAGGTTTCTTTTGTATTACTGTCATTGACTATAAAGTCACAGCCCGAAAGCACCGCCGATGACAGCAGCGATGCAGTAATGATAAGGCTTAAAATTTTCTTCATAAGCATTTCCCCAAAACGTTATAGTTATCGGTTCAAAGTCCAAAGAATAAGAGTAGTATCTGCATTCTTTGGACTTTAAGCTGTTACAGTAGTTATTTTATCAAAGTTTGGGGTATTAGTCAAGTTTTTTTGCTGTCTTTCTGCTCCGCAAGTGTTTTCAGAAACAGGTGAGAGAAAAACAGTTTTCCCGATTTTGTAGACAGATATTGCTCCGATAATTCTCCGTTTGCAATAAGCGTCATAAGCCTGACATAGGCTTCTCCGAGCACAGTGGTGAGTATTGCCGCAGAAGAGGCATTGATTGCATCGCCTGCAACTGTTCCGACTCCCGGCAGAAGCTTGATCACAGAGCCTGCAAGGGTCCTGCCTATGAGCGTTGTCCCCGAAGTGCCGAGAGCGCTTGTTATCAGAGCAGTGATGAGCGATTTTTTCAGCTTGAGTCCAAACACAGCGGTGATCCCCGAGATCATTCCGATCTGTATCGGGATCAGCACTGCTGCGTCCGCAAACGGAATCGGGATCGCAGCGGCGGCTATCGCAGACGTTGACGAAGCCGCAATAATGCCCTTAGCCTGATGCTTTTTTCTGTCAATGGAAACGATCCCCGCACTGTAATCTATGAACCTGCACAGGCTGTCTGTCAGATATTCAACGCCGTAAGAGAGTATCAGCTGATGTTCGTTTAGCATATAGTCCTCGGCGAGTACGGGGATAATGCTTTCCGCACCGAGAGAGAGCGTTTCGAGATGCTCCTTGATCTGCTGCGCCTTCGGTACGGAAAAGGCCTGTGTAAGCACTATCACAACGGGCGTGCGGTAACGTTGTCCCGTACTTGTGAGCGTGCGTATCCACTTGATCTCGTCGTCTTCAACACGGTGAATGTTGGGATTGATACAGTAAAGTATACAGTGTATGCGTTCGTTTTCGTCCTTTGACAGCTTTTTTACTGTAGAGAATATTTCATCGAGAGTCTGCTTCTGCGCCCTTTGATCGATCTCAAAGCCACGGGTATCGTAGACGGTAAGCATAGAATACGGTCTGCTTATTTTTGTGATACCCATAGTGCCTGCGGTGAAAGCGTTTGTTTCAGCCACACGTTCGGAGAACAAAGCGTTGATCAGGGTGCTTTTGCCTGCGCCCGTTTTTCCGATAAGCATGATGTTAAGACGTGGGGGAGTTCTTCTTGCAAGAGGTGCGTTTGTCATATGATCACCTGTTATTGTTATTTATCACGATCTGTTTTTTTCGTTATCGCTTTCTTTGAGAAAAGCTGCGTCGATCACCGAGAGTATCTTCTCTATATTGATTTTTGAGTCAAGCTCCTCGGGGAGTATCTGCCCGTTGAGTATCATAGTCATGAGCCTGATATAAGCGTTTCCCATAGTTGTCGTAATTCCCGAAGCTACCGCAGCGTTTATCATGCCGCCTGCAGCCGTACCGATCCCCGGAATAAGCTTTAGCGCAGACGCAAGCGCGCGGCCGCCGATCGTCGCTCCCGATGTACCCAGAGCGGTAGAGAGGAACAGCGATATGAACGACCTGTTGACCCCGAGTCCGAAAACAGTAGTGATCTCTGCGAGCATTTTTGCCTGTATTGCCACGAGCGCTGCGGAATCTGCGACGGGCAGGGGAGTGAGGGCAACAGCGGCTGCCGCCTCGGCTGTGGAAGCGTTCACAATGAGGGACGCTTTACGCTGTTTCATCTCAGCAGAGGCTTTTTGTACATTGGCAAGAGTAGATGCAAGCTCGTCGGAAAGAGTGTGTTCGATCTCCGCTGTCAGATTGTCAAGTCCGTAGTGCTTGACTGATTGTCCCATGCCGAGATCATAGTCCTCTGCGAGTACGGGAACAACGGCGCTGACGCCTAAGCTCTGACTGTGGATAAAATCCGAAAGCTGTTTTGTATATGGCGCAGAGTACGATTGTGTAAGCACGATTATCACGGGGACTTTGAGAATATAGCTCTCCGACGTGATCTCTCTGATCCACGAAAGCTCCTCGGGTTCGATCCTGCGTGATCCCGAATTTATGCAGTACAGCAGACAATGTATTGCGTCCTCTGTCCGTCCTGTCGAAGCGCATTTTGTGATGGTTGACATGATCTGCTTTTTGATATTCTTCTGGGCGGATCGGTTAAGCTCAAATCCCCTCGAATCATAGACCGTGAGAGGAAAGTTAGGCTTTGAATATCCCGTTATGTCGCTTGTAACGGGGCGGATGCCGCCTGTCTGAGCGAGCTTTTCTCTGAACAGGTTGTTGATAAGCGTACTTTTTCCGACGCCGCTTTTGCCGACAAGCATAATGTTGAGATGCTTTAAATTATTTGTGCCGATCGCCATTCTGTCAAGGCAGCTTTTAACCGCCGACAGGAGATCGATCCCCGAAAATGAGTTGTTGTCCTTGTACATATTTGATGTGTTTGCGTATCCGTTCATATAACCATTCCTTTCTTTTGATCTCAACATAATTATATCAATTATCCCGACAGATAACAAGACGATTAATCAAATTCTAATCTTATTTTAACCCCAAAAGGCACACGCAAACCATGTCGCGTGTGCCTCTGTTTTATTCGTTCCCGATCGGTTGGTTCACAAGATGCTTCTTCCATACCGTGTATGAAAAAATTGCTATTGTCAGGCTTAGTACAAAGAGGATAATTTCAAGAACAATATAGTTTATATTATTATGCTGCAGGATAACAAGCAAGCCGTCGACAAATGCGTGTAAGAATATAGCAAGCGGATAAAAAATCGTTTTTCTCTTTACAACAGCCGTCCATACCAATACGGAAAAAGAAATATGAAGCATTACCGCGGTGATACGCTCAAATCCCGAAAGCAGGAACATATAGGACGGAGAATCCGTAAGCTGAGAGATAACGGTCTTCATTGCCTCCTGCTGTTCTGTCGGCAGCGACCCGATCAGTAAGTCCGTTTGCCCTGCATTTATCATTAACGCATATACAATGTTGACTGTCATTGACAGACCGACAAGTGCAATCGCTTCAAAACAGCCGTGTCCTGCTCCGTACATCAGAGCGTTGCCTGCGTTTGAATGATGCTTCTTCATAACGAACTTCATCGCAAGGAATCTGCCTGTTTCTTCAAAGATACCCGCCGCAAATCCGCCGTACAGGGCATACAGCCACATATTGCCTGTTATCATAGCTCCCGTTGCCCCGAGGACAACATAGTGCATTATGCTTTCAAGAATAAGTGCAAATATCAGGAACACTGCCCAGCCGATAAAATAAGGCGATACGGCGGTGTTCTGCTTCTTTTTTATGACGATCGGCAGTGCGATCGCCAACACGATCACGAACACAAGAGTTATGCACATGAATATAACAGAATTATTCGGTACCATAATTATTGCTCCTTTATTTTTTACTATAGGCAATGCCGCACATAGCCATCAACCATACCTCCTACCCACGGATAATTACCCGTAAATCGGTATTTAAGGAGACACTGATTAAATCGAGTGCCGAAGTTGCGCCGTCAGATTTTTAGGCAAATTGTGCGAAAAATCCGCAGGAATACTGACGTATTTCAAGTCAGTGGTTCCTTAAACCGGAAGTTTAATGGTTGTACAAATGCAGCTTAAATCTTCATCGAAAGACTGATCCTGTTTTTCTTCGTATCGACAGACAGTATTTTCACGTCTACGATATCTCCTACCTTAACGACCTCGCTCGGGTGCTTTATGTATCGGTTACACATCTCGGATATATGCACAAGACCGTCCTGATGCACGCCGATATCGACAAATGCGCCGAAGTCGATAACATTTCTGACAGTGCCTTTGAGAGTCATGCCCTCTTTCAGGTCGTTGATGTCAAGCACGTCTGCCCGAAGCATAGGCTGCGGCAGTTCGTCACGGGGATCACGTCCGGGCTTTGCAAGCTCCTTTGCAATGTCTTTAAGCGTCGGAACGCCCGTCCCGAGCCTGTCTGCAAGAGATGTTGTATTCTGCTTTTTCAGCCTGTCGTTTATGTCCGTGAATTTCCCGAGCTTTATCTCGCTGTCCGTGTAGCCCAGTATCCCGAGCAGCTCTTCTGTCACCTTGTAGCTTTCGGGGTGAATACCGGTGTTGTCAAGAGGATTTTTCCCGCCCGATACACGCAGGAAGCCTGCCGACTGTTCAAATGCCTTCGGACCTAATTTTGATACCTTTTTCAGCTGCGCTCTTGAGGTGAACGCTCCGTTTTCTTCCCTGTATTTTACAATATTGGCGCTGACTGTATTGCTCAGTCCGGACACCCTCGACAGCAGCGCCTGCGAGGCGGTGTTCAGATCGACCCCGACCGAGTTTACGCAGTCCTCAACTACTCCGTCAAGCGCTTCGCTAAGCCGCTTTTGCGGCATATCGTGCTGATACTGACCAACGCCGATCGCCTTCGGCTCGATCTTTACAAGCTCCGCAAGCGGATCCTGAAGACGTCTTGCAATAGACGCTGCGCTTCGAAGTGTCAGGTCAAGCTCGGGCAGCTCCTCTGCGGCGAGCTTCGAAGCAGAATAAACGGACGCTCCCGCTTCGTTTACCACCATATAATATACCGTCCTCCCGCAGCTCTTGATGACGTCTGCGGCGAAAAGCTCCGTTTCCTTACTTGCAGTACCGTTCCCGATAGAGATAATATCGGCGTTATATTTATCTATCAGAAACAACAGCTTCTGTTTTGATCTCTCTATCTGCTCTTTTGAATGAGTGGGGTACAATACGGCAGTATCGAGTATCTTTCCCGTAGCGTCAACGACCGCCGTCTTGCAGCCTGTTCTGTAACCCGGGTCAAGACCGATAACAACCTTGCCCTTTACGGGCGGCTGCATTAAAAGCTGTTTGAGATTATCGGCAAAAACCTTGATCGCATTTTCATTCGCCCGTTCGGTAAGCTCGGAGCGGATCTCTCTTTCGATAGATGGGTAAATAAGACGTGAATATGCGTCCTCGCACGCAGCCTTGACTATATCGCTGCTCGGATTATTTCCGCGCACCATTTCTTTATATATTGCGTTAAGCGAGAGTTCGTCGTTGCCTGCGATACTCACCTTCAGCAGCTTTTCCTTTTCGCCTCTGTTTATGGCGAGTATCCTGTGATCGGGTATTTTTGACACACCCTGACTGAAATCGTAGTATTGAGTGTAAACGCTGTCCTGCTCGCTGTCTGCGGCTTTTACCTCAATAATGCCCGACCTGTTTGTATTCGATCTGACAGATTTGCGTATATCGGCATTGTCAGATACCATCTCGGCGATTATGTCCATAGCTCCCGAAACAGCGTCATCGGGACTTTCAACGCCCTTGTCAGAGCTTACATACTTCTCACTTTCCTTTGCGGGGGAGAAGCCTTTCTCCTGCTTCAGTATGGCGATAGCCAGCGGTTCAAGACCTTTTTCTTTAGCGACAGACGCTCTTGTTTTCCTCTTCGGACGAAACGGTCTGTAGATATCTTCAAGCTCACTGAGCATTACGGCTTTGTCCAAAGCTGCGTTTACCTTGTCAGTGAGCTTTTCCTGCGATCTGATAAGCTCCCTTATTTCCTCTCGTCTGATGTCGAGATTGCGGTAATAGCTGAGCCTTTCGGAAAATGCTCTGATGAGCTGGTCGTCCATCGAACCGTGCATTTCTTTTCGGTAGCGGGCTATAAAAGGGATCGTGTTCCCCTCGTCGAGCAGGGTTATTACGTTTTTGGCATAATCCTCCCTGATACCAAGCTCCTGTGATAAAACCTTAGCGTAGTCCATATTCATACCTCCGTATAATTACATCTGTTTCATTATAGCATAGTTTTGTAGGAATGTACAGCCTTTAGAATTAGGAATAAGCTCCTCATTCCTAACTCCTGATTGAAAACAGTCTGCATTTACAAACTCTCCGACTTGTGATACAATTGTTACGGTGATGAAAAATGAAAAGCTACATACCCGATTTTTATAAGGATTTCAAATGTACGGCCGATAAATGCCCGGATACCTGCTGCAAAGACTGGGAGATCGTCATAGACGAACTCACAGAAGCGCGCTATAAAACCGTGTCGGGCAGGCTCGGCGGTATGCTCAAAGAGAATATCGTGACCGACAGCGACGGAGACAGGATCTTCCGTCTGACCGATAAAAATGAGTGTCCGTTTCTGGACAGTGACAGACTCTGCATGATACAGAAGGATCTCGGCGAAGACGCCTTGTGCAGGACGTGCTTTGCGTTCCCGAAGCTTAAGTTTGATTTTACCGAATTTGCGGAGTTTGCCCTTTCCTTTGCCTGCCCCGAAGCGGTGAGAGCGATCATGCAGAGCGATAATTACAGTATTCCCGAGGTATCGCCCGTGTCATGCGATAATAACGGCTATTCAAACGAACTGATGAATTTCCTGCTCGCCGCCAGACGGCATACCGCAGACATTTTTATGTCTGATCTGCCCTATGAAGCAAAGCTTCGAAATGCCCTTGCGTTCACCGAATATGTGCAGGAGCTGATCTATAACGAAGCAGCCGATATTTCGCTTCTCTGTGATGTGGAGTTCACACTGCCCGAAAGTTCACATCGTGATAAGGAATTTGTCTTTGACCTGTTTTCAAGCTTGGATATAATGGATAAGTCTTTTTCCGATGATATACAAAAATCACGCAGTTGTACCGTTAATAAAAACGACTTGCTCGGGCAGGAGTTTTCAAAGCTGTCGCTTTATTATCTGCACAGGTATTATCTCAATGCCGTCGTGAGCGAAGATGTCATCTCATGCGTGAAGAGTATTTACTGCGCATATATTATAATATCTTCACTTGCGGCTTATTACCGTGCCGAATACGATTTTCACAGACGTGTGCTGATATATGAGAAGTATTCAAGAGAGATCGAGCATTCTTCAGAGAACGCAGAGATAACGGAGGACGCATTCTTTACACTCCCCGAATTCTCGACGATTAATCTGCTGAACACTCTGTGATTCAATATGCAATGTGCATTTATTGTTCGTGGTCAGGCTGTTTTCGGTCATTTGAGTTCTTAACCTTATCCGACATTAAAACCGTTTTATCTCCAAAATACAGTTTGATTCTGCTTAAGCTATGGGAAATTAAATTTACGATATGTACATTTTTTGCGTGTTGCGTTTATTATTTTTTTGTGATATAATAATAGAAATATATGGTAAGGAGAGTCAGACCATGGAAGCAGAACAAACCACTAACAATAACAATAATAATAACAATAATAATAACATTAATAACCATAATAATATTTATTATCAATCCGTACAGAAAAACGTGTCGCTGACCGTATCATATCTTATAGGCACGAAAATGGAGCTGCTTGTAAACTATAACCCCGAGTATACCGATCTTTTTGAAAAGCTCGATCAGGATCCGAAGGCATTGGCGATCAGAACGCTGTGTAATGTTAGAACGAATCTCATGCTTAATTTTTCCAATACCGAACGCAGCATAGTTTTTGATCTGACGAATCTTGACAGACAGCCCTTATATAGAGATGACATAAAAACACTCCAGAGGCTGGATATAAACATCATTAAAGCAAATTACAGAGTGTCAAGATATATCGCCGACCTCAATAACCTTATCGCCCAGAGAATCACCGATGTCAAAGATCTGTTCCCCGAATGGGTAAAGTGGGATTATATCAGGAATCTGTTTGTGATACCAAAGGGGCAGAGCGAAGACGTCATTAAATTTGAAACAAATAAATTCAGTCATAACCGAAACAGCTATCCGTTTACTCGCTATATCCACTGGAATCCGCAGGAGCTGGGGAATATCCTGCTCAATGACGAGAGATTCCTGAAGATACTGTATAAGCAGAACGGCGATGATTTCTATGATATATCAAAGGTAAAAGACGCAAGCGAAAGCGTCAAAACAAATATATATGATTTTATCAGGAATAACGAATCCACTGTAATAGTGGTTGACTGCGAAAACTCCGACGCATATAAGCTTGCGTCTGTGCTCACACAGCTTGACAGAGATGAGATCTCTCACGTCAAGAAGATCATGCTCTATGATGATGTTCATACAACCAGGGCATGGTCATTCTTGCAGAATATTACGTCCATACCCGTTGAGTATATTTTGGTTGACAGGATAAAGGAGAACAAATCGCTTGTCGATATGAAAATATGTGCGGGCGTAATGACGTCGTTCTATCGTGACGCTATATCGTCATTCATATTATGCTCGAGCGATTCCGATTTCTGGGGGCTTATCTCATCGCTGCCGCTTGCGAATTTCATAGTCATGATAGAGTATTCAAAGTGCGGTCCGGATATCAAGAACGCTCTGATCGAGAACGGAACATATTACTGCTCTATAGATGATTTCTGTACGGGCAATATCAAAAAATTCAAAACGGCGATACTCCACAACGAGCTTGAAGCGAGAATGAAATCCTTGATAGAGGTGGATACAAAGAAGCTTACCGATGATATTTTCACCACACTAAGAATGGAGATATCCGATGCGGAGAAGCAGCATTTTTACAAAAAGTATATTCAGGGCATGACCCTGACCATAGATAAAGACGGAGTTATGCGGATCAAAGTACCGGATTGATCCAATTAGGAATGAGAAGCTTGCTTCAATGTGCAATGTGGATTTAATTGAGGGATCAGGCTGTATTAGGTCGTTATAACGGAAAACTAAAGACTTACAACTTAAGGAACTACTGATTAAAAATGATTTAGAGATCATGGTTTGTTGTGTCATTTTCAGCGATAACTTCATAGAGTGTGAAAACCGACAGCCTTCGATTTCAGCTTTAGTTGATGACATTACCCTTACGGGAGCAAACCGCCTGCCGCTGTCGTGCAGAATTCTCGGTAATATATTACCGTCATAGCAATAATTCGTCTATCTATATTTGTCAAAAAGCATATAACAAATGCACAACAGCCGCCTTGCACTGTCGCAGGGCGGCCATTGTGTTGAGTGTATCATGAAATAGGTTAGTAGAAAGCTTGGTTAGTTTGTATTATCAGAATTGATCTTTGCTCCGATCAATGGAGATGCCTTCGCATTGATACAGTATCTGTGTATTTCAAGTGCGTCTGCATTGCTCACCTTGCCGTCACGGTTTACATCGGCGCAGCCCCTTGCACGATCGTCAAGCTTTTTAAGCCCGATGCTGCTTCGCTGTATCTCTAAGCTGTCACGCAGCGACACCTTGCCGTCACGGTCAACATCGCCGTATATGCTATTCGTGAAGATGTCAACAGTTTCATATTTCCAATTGACGGCGGCTTTGATGTCATTGTACTCCTTCTTTACAGGAATGCAGACAAGCAGCGCCGAGCACACCTCGGGAAGCTCATAATCCGGGTTGATCCAATGCGCATTTACGTTATAGTGCCTTTCAAGTCCGTCGGTGTTTTTACACGGTGTTATATCGTGAACGCTGTCTATCTTCAAAAGCGGCTGAGTGCCTGCTCCCTGTGAAAGCGCGTTGACGATAAGATAATATTCTTCGAAAAACTCCTCGCCGTACTTATCAAGGTATGTTTTTGCCGTGTCCTTATCATAATACTGCAGGAGATATTTCTCTAATTCCTCTGCCGATGCCACCGTGCCCGAGTGATCTCGCTTTGAGTATATCTCCTCTGTATATCCCGTGAAGGCTTGATATATCTCTAACCCCGCCAGATTGCACCACCATGCGTCTGAGGATACCCAATGTATCTCCTGCCCGTTGTATTCGCTTTTAGGTACCGGAACACCAAATACTTGATAAAATGGGTCGCCCGTATTAAGTCCACCCGAGAAACAGAAGGGGACGTTAACACAGTAGATACCGTTGTTGTATGTGAGTTCCTCGTCATAGGTGAACATAGGAGCGTCGTCAAGATAATCAAAGAAATATGCATTCATGAAAAGAACGTTATCCTTGAAAAATTCATCGTCATAATTAGCTTCATAATATGAATTGGAAATATCATAATTATATTTCTCAAGGTACTCGTTCATCTTATCGACAGAGGTAATAACTGCCGAGTGGTCTCTTTTTTTGTTTTCGTCTATTATCCAATCAACCATACTGCCGCTGATGTAGTCGTCTTTCGATATGCTCACGGCTACGATCAGATATGTGCATTCGCACGGGAGATCGCCGTCAGGGTAATCCCATTTGCAGTATACTTTGTATCCGTCGCCGCTCAGATGTACATTGTTTACGGTAAAATGCGGAGTATCGTCCAGAGACTGATAAACAAGATTAATGAACAGAACATTATTCTCAAAGAATTTGTCGCTATATTTTTTCAGGTACTCGTTTTTGAGAGACTCACCCTGAGCGGACAAATACTTTTCAAGCTCGCCTGTCGTTGTGATGACTGCAGAGCCTATATCGCCCAGACCCTCGGCAAAACCGATAGCTTCAACCGCAGAATCGAATGTGATTTCCTTGTCGGCGTTGTCGGAGGTATCGTTTTTTTCCTCCCATGAAACGCTGTAATTATCAGAAATGTACTCGTCCTTAGGGATAAGCACCTCAACGAAGAGTATGGATACTACATCGGCATAAGCCGCGTCTTCACGGTAATCCCACATACCGTATACTGTCGTTCCTTCGTCCGATACACGAACGTCCCTGACAGAGTAGAGGGGAGATGTTCCGCAGCCCTGATAGAGGGTGTTGAGGAATACGACATAATTTTCAAAGACATTCTCAGTGAAGCTGTCTGCGAATTGATTCGCAATCTCATCGTCATAGAACTGCTCCATATATTGTCTGTACTCCTCAGGTGAGCCGATGTATGCGTCCGATCTGATCTCGTGTTCGCCAAAGTCAGTGGTTTTGTAAACCTCGTCCTTGAATCCGCTGTACAGCTGATGTACATCTGCTCGGTAGTTTATCACGTCCCCGGCGTTATCTGTGTCTGTTTCTGCCGATGAAACGCAGCAGAACATAGTCATGGTCATTGATATAGCAATAATTAAACTCAAAAATCTTTTCATGCTGATTACCTCCTTTTAAGAAACCACTGATTAAATCACGTCCTTCGGACTGAGCACCAAATTTGCTTGCATCTTTAGTCTCGCCTGCCGGCTCGATCGGTGCTTCTGCTGCGCAGAGGT
>OMYH01000032.1:0-17759 GCA_900315255.1 uncultured Eubacteriales bacterium
CTGATGATGGCAATACTCCAAGATATGAAAACACACGAAAATCTTCACATCATCATAATAAAAGGCACAATCTTTGATGCTCTTAAGTTGTGGATAGTGGATTATCAATATAACATAATCCCTGCAGGCTTTCAATAACACAGTTGATAAATGTAAGGTTTTTGCTGTTCCATCCGAGATACTCGCCTGTAATGAACGAATCCTTTACCGTAACGTTTTCACAATTCCAGAAAGCGTCTTTTGTAACAAGCCTTGAATTCTCTACGGTAATGTTTTTCCCGCCGTCGAAGGCATAGTTCCCGACCAGATTAAGATTGTTTATCTCAATGTTTTCACTGTTCATCAGAAGATAGTCCCCGTTTGAAACAGCTATGTCTTTCATCGAAATATTGCGGCAGTTCCACAAGGTTTCTTTTGCATTGGTAAAGGTAATATTTTCAAGCTCAACTCCGTCACATCTCCGAAAGCTTTTCGGAGCTTCAATAATAGTGTTTGCAGCCTTGATGTTGTTGGTGTACCATATACCGGCTCTTGCCATCTCAAACAGCGTGCAGTTGAAAAGCTCAATATCTCTGCTGTACCATAATGGGTACTTCCATCTGAAAAGCGTCCTCTCAATTTTTAGATTTCTGCTATGCTTGAGAGGTGATTCTCCGTCATGGAATATACATTCGGTAATGTGTGCGTCATGCTCTTCAAATAACGCACGTTCTCCTGTTAAATGCTTACGGGTTATTTCTTTCATTTTCTACTCCTTATTAACCTTATCACAATACTGTTTAAATCTGTTTAGTCCGTCGATCAGCGTGGTTCTCGGACAAGCAATATTCATTCTCACAAAGTGTTTGCCGTTTCCTCCGTATGACGACCCTGCCGACAAGTATAATCCTGTGTTTGTGCGTATATCCTTCGCAAGCTCTGCTCCTTCAAGCGGTAATCCCGAGCAGTCGAGCCACAAAAGGTATGTCGCCTGTGAGGACACAAGCTTTACAGACGGGACATACGCCTCTAAGAATTCTTCTGCTGCTTTTTTGTTATCGTTTATGTATGTTCGCAGCTCGTCGAGCCACTCTTCGCCGACGGTGAAAGCAGCTATTGCGGCATCTATAGCAAAAGCATTCGGTTCGGCGACCTCGTCGGTGTTTATCGCACGGTTGACCCTGTTTCTTAAATGTTTGTTCGGAACAGATATAGCGGCGGTCTGTATCCCTGCCAGATTAAAAGCTTTAGTCGGCGTAATGCACGTAACGCTTATATCACGGCATACATCGGAAACAGACGCAAACGGGGTGTAACTGCAGTCGGGATCGGTCAGGTCACAGTGTATTTCGTCCGAAATTACGGTCACACCGTGCTTGTGACATAAGTCGCCTATTTTTGCAAGATCATTTCTGTTCCATATCTTTCCAACGGGGTTGTGCGGATTGCAAAGTATCATTAGCGTGGTCTGCGGATCGGCAAGCTTCTTTTCAAGATCGTCGAAATCAATACTGTACTTGCCGTTTTCGTATAAGAGTTTGTTTTCAAGAACATTTCTGCCGTTGTTTAGAATACAGTTGTAGAAAATATTATAGACAGGCGTCTGAATAACGACCTTTTCTGCAGGAGTAGTCAGTTTTCTGACCGAGCTTGAAATAGCAGGTATCACACCCGTGCAGAACATCAGCCAATCTTTCTCCATATTAAAACCGTATCTTCTGTCCCAGTGATCTATATATGCGCAATACCATTCATCGGGAATAATGGTGTAGCCGAAAACCCCGTGTTCGGCACGCTTTGTCAAAGCCGAGATTATCTCGGGAGCCGTTCTGAAATCCATATCAGCGACCCACATGGGCAGCTCGTTTTCTTCGATATCCCACTTGAGCGAATTTGTATTTCGCCTGTTGATAATAGAGTCAAAATCATATTTCATAAAAATTATCCTTTCTGTCAGTATCGTCCTGCGTCGGCACGCCTGCAAAAACGCACCTCGGTCAGTATAAGGAACAGCATACCCCTGATACAAAGCTCTGCGCACATAGCAAACCATACGCCCTGAATGCCGTATCTCACAGACAATGCTGCCGCCAGCGGAATGCGTATCGCCCACATACTGACTAAATTAAGTACACTCGGAACAGAGGTATCTCCTGCCCCTCTGAATACTCCGGCTGCCACAATAGACGCTGCGTACATCGGCTCTGCAAATGCTTCGATCCTTAGCAGCTCACTTCCGAGCGCTTGTATGTTCTTGTCGGGTGACAGTATGCTTATCATCAGGGGAGCGGCGATGTACATTACTGCGCCGCCTATGGTCATTACAGCCATGCCCGTGATAATGGTGAGCCGCCCTGATTTCTTTGTCAGATCAGTCCGCTTTGCGCCGATAGACTGCCCTATGATAGTGGACGCCGCAGCAGCTATTCCGTAGCCGGGCATATAGCAGAGACTTTCAGCAGTGATCGAAAACGAATTTGCAGCTATTGCGATTGTGCCGAGCGGCGAAACGATCCTTGTAAATGCAATATATGCCGAACAGGTTATTATCTGCTCTATTGCCACCGGTATGGCTATATGTAAGGCTGATCTAAGCTCCGGAGCAGAAAATCTGAACTTTTCTTCCTTCCTGATCCGCAGTGTATCCGAACGGAACAGCAGATAAAGCAGCAGCGTTACTCCGGTTACCGCCTCTGCAAGCGACGTTCCGAGCGCCGCACCTGTGATCCCAAGCCCGGCTCCGATCATATAGAAGCTTTTGCCCCGGATGACCCTTGTTCCCGAGGGGAAAATAAGCAGAGCATTAAAGATAACGTCAAGCACGCACATGACTATCTCCATTAGTCCCGCCACCTTCATATTTCCGCTTGCCTGAATGATTCCTCCTGCCGTGTAATTTAACTGCATGAACGGTATCGACAACGCAAAGATCAGGAAATATCTGAACGCCCCGTCTTGTATATCGGTTTCTCCTCCGAGCCAAATCGGCAGAAAACGGCTGACAGCAGCCCCGACAGCGAGAAGAAAAAAGCCGAACACAGTAACACTGATAAGTCCCGTTTTTACAAGCGACCTTGCACCTTTGAAGTTGTTAGCGCCAATGCGTTTAGCGATCTGTACCGAAAATCCCGTTCCTGCCGCCATGCAAAGACCGCCGAACAGCCATGTGCTTGACGACACAAGTCCGATCGAAGCGCTGTCGTTTGCACCGAGCCTCCCGACCATAGATGCATCGATGTATTGCATTATTATAGATGATATCTGGGCGAGTATCGCAGGAATACTGAGCGTTATTATCATTGAAAGCTGTTTGGAAACGGAGAAAGGTTTGCCTTCTCTCATTTCAGCAAGGTAGTTTCTCTTCATATATTGCATTACCTTTCTTTAGTCGATATTAATTATACCATAAAAATCGTTATTCAGCAACTTATTTCAATAAATTCAATTTCCATATGATCTATGTATCTATTCGTTCAAAAGAGGGAGAGAATAAAATGCTGTTTGATTAACTGCAAATAAATCTATCAAAATATAGGCGGATTAATTGACAAATATGCAGATACTTTTGCAGATATCTGCACCATTCCGATTTTTTGTAATGCTGCACGTTGATTTATTTCTTCTGAGCTGCTTTATTTTCAACTTTTATGGAATTATCAGTACATTTCTGAGAGCAAAGCCGGAGCATATCAGATGTAAAGAGTGCATAACCGACCAACAATTACAAATTTGAAAAGCTTTAATTATTTTGATAACAAAGTATTTGTTTTGTAATTTTTTTGTCACAAATGAATCCATAATCAAAAAAAATCGGATTTTATTGGTCATTTTGTACAATAAACTGTTACAATAATCTCATTACGAATGGAAAAAAATAATTGTAACTTTCAACAAAATATGATATAATCTAAATTATGAATATTAAACAGCATAACGGAATGATTATGATCATCTTCAATACCGATCGGGTGTTATCATTACAAAGGTTTTTATAGTTCCGGATAATGCTGATTGAACGCTCGGGTTAATATCTGAAATGTTATATTTGTTTCATAAGTTGCTTTTTTACTATTAGGAGGATTACAATGGCTTTTTTTGATGAGATCGGAAGAAAGATCACAATGACAGGTCAGTCCGCTGTCCGGAAAACAAAGGATGCTGCAGAAGTTATCAAGCTCAATACACAGATTACCGAAGAAATAAATGTTCGTGACCAAAAATACGCCGAGATCGGAAAGCTATATATGCAGCTACATGCCGATGACTTTGAGGAGCCTTTTGCTGCATTGGCAGAAGCCGTAATTTCGTCCGAAATGAAGATCGCAGATATGAAAGATCAGATCAATAATTTAAGGGGAGTGAAGAATTGTCCCAAATGCGGCGCGCAGATCCCCATGAGCTCACCGTTCTGCAGCGTTTGCGGACAGCAGGTTGAATCAAAAGCCGTTCCGTCAGGCTTCGGGGCAGAGAGGTGCAGCATGTGCGGCGCCGAATTGATCCCGGGAATGGCATTCTGCACGAATTGCGGAACCGGGACAGGCGCTGCCGCAAACAACACGACCGCACCGATAAGCCCCGTAATTGCAGATAATCAGGAGAGTATGCCTGTAATGCCGGGTGAGTTCGGCGTAGAGCATGATCAGAGAACGTGTCCTATGTGCGGTAATTTACAGAAAGCCGACCTTGCTTTCTGTACCGCCTGCGGCAGTCCGATGGAGGATATGTCGGGAAATATGCAGCAGACTCAGGGTAAGGCCGAACCGACTTTTACGGGCGGCGAGGCAGACGGATTTTCGTCTGATGGGAATACAAAGGTATGCCCCGACTGCGGAAATGTTCAGAGCAGCAATTTTGCTTTCTGTACGGTGTGCGGCAGTTTAATGGATTCTTTTAAGAATGATACGGAAACAGTTCCCGCTCAGCAAAACACTATAAATCCGGCAGGCGGCAACGCTGCAGATAACCGCAATGATTTCGGCTTAAGAAGGTGTCCTTCGTGCGGCAATCTTCAGGATAAAAGCCTGATGTTCTGCTCAAGCTGCGGAATTCAGCTCGATAATCAGGAAATCACTGTAAAACCGACTGTATCTACAACCGTTCAGCCGCCCAAGCAGACTACAGTACCGACACCTGTTCAGCCGCCCAAGCAGACTGCAGTACCGACACCTGTTCAGCTGCCCAAGCAAACTACAGTACCGACACCTGTTCAGCTGCCCAAGCAAACTACAGTACCGGCACCTGTTCAGCCGCCCAAGCAAACTACAGTACCGGCACCTGTTCAGCCGATCGTACCGACTCCCGTACAAGCGGATATTCCTCCTAATACCGAGATGAGAAGATGCCCCTCGTGCGGCAACGTTCAGATATTGGATTATGTTTTTTGTACCAACTGCGGCAGTATCACCGATGTTGTCAGGGGAGGCGCTCCCGAGCAGCCTTCCGGACCGATCAGTCTTTCAAAGCCTGCCGATAATACAGATAAGAAAAACGCCCCGGTTTCAAAAGTAAGGAGATGCCCCGACTGCGGCAACATACAGGAGAAGGACATCGTATTCTGTACTAAGTGCGGCTATGTTACCGAACTTGTCAATGCAGACGAAGTACCTTCGCAGGAGGCAGCAATAAAACCTGAACCGCCTGTCCCTGCTCCCGCTGTGCAGCCCGATGCAGGCGGACAGCAGATGAATTATGCAAATATGCAGCAGATAAAACCGCAGCTTGATCCCGATAAAAAAAGGTGTCCCAAGTGCGGAAATGTTCAGACCGTGAATTTCCCGTTCTGTACTGAATGTGGCACGGATATGAGCAGCGCTCCGCAGGCAGAGCTCGGAAGCAGCCTGCCGAATGCCGCCGCACCGATGAATGCAGCACCGGCTGCGCAGAATAATGTGATGCCTGCCGCTTCAAGTGAGGACACGGCTTCAATGATGCCGAATCCCGATGCGGGTGTACCTGCGGTGACTCCGCTGCTTGTCAGAAAGCTCGACAATGAAACATTCCGCATAACCGGAGCGACCTGCAAGATAGGCAGAGATAAGGGCACTAATGATTATGTTGTTAAAAACAATAAGTATATCGGTCATAATCACTGCCACATAATCAACCGTAAGGGCGAGTATTTCATCATAGATGATAATTCAAAGAACCACACCTATGTCAACGGCGTTATGCTTGTGCCGAATACGGGAGTGAAGCTGTCAGACGGACAGATCATTAAGTTAGCCAACGAAGAATTTGAGTTTAAGATTTTATAAGATATTATAAGTAAGGGTTTAATTGTTATTATGGAATTTATTGTTTCAGCAATTTCCGATATAGGAATTTCAAGGAAAGTTAATCAGGACGCTCTTTTTGCGGCAAAAATGAAGACATCGTCAGGGAATCTTGTCTTTGCAGTCATGTGTGACGGAATGGGCGGTTTATCTCAGGGAGAGATCGCCAGCGCTTCTGTCGTCAATGCGTTTAAGGAGTGGTATCACAAGAAGCTCCCGCTGCTGCTGAAGTCGGGACTTGAGGACAAAACCATTGTCGAACAGTGGACGCAGGTGGTACAGGATATAAACAGCAGAATAAGGAAACACGGTGAAAAAAGCAACAGTCGGCTCGGTTCGACTGTTACCGTGATGCTGTTGAGTGAGTATCGGTACTATCTGATGAATATCGGCGATACTCGAGCTTATCTGTTTAAAAATGGAGTCAATCAGTTGACGGTGGATCATACATTGGTCGAACAACAGATCCGACTGGGAAAATTAACTCGTGAGCAAGCTGAAAGTTCCTCTATTCGCAGTGTTATTACAAGATGTGTCGGGGTAACTGAAGAAGTCTATCCCGACTTTTTTTTCGGAAAAATCGACGACAATGCGGTTTATCTGCTCTGTACAGACGGATTCCGTCATAAGATAAAAGAATCTGAGATGCATACGCAGCTATGCTCCGATGTTTCAAAAACAAGCGGTGAGCTTTGGCAAAAACTCAGCGTTCTTGTCGGGATGAATAAACAAAGAAAAGAGAAAGACAATATTTCTGTTATCGCAGTTTCAAATATAATGCCTGTCGGAACTCCCCTGTCGGAGTTGCATGATGAAGAGAACGACGACGAGGTCACCATTGAGCTGCCCGATGAGCCGATCGAGGGCGACGCAGCGGATTTCAGCTTTATAGAAGAGATCTTGCTGATACATTCTGATATATTATTGTAAAGGATGAGAAATGATGAGTATTGATTATCAGCTTTTTACGGATGTCGGCACCCGAAGTATCAACGAAGACAGTATTCGTGCCGCAGAAAAAAACGGTACATACTGTTTTATCCTTTGCGACGGTCTGGGCGGTCACGGTAAAGGCGAGGTGGCGTCCGCTTTTGTTGCCGACTGCATAAAGCAGCTTTTCCTTGGCAGCAGCGATATCGATTCTTTTATAGGTACCGCATTCAGAACTGCGCAGGAGGAACTGTTGAAGGAGCAAAAACGCTTAAATGCTACTACCGAAATGAAAACGACCTGTACCGTGCTTTTGGTCGATACCAACAGCAATACATACAGATACGGACACATCGGCGATTCGAGAATATACACATTCCGCCGCAATAAGCTTTTGACCAGAACATTGGATCACAGCGTTCCTCAGATGCTTGTTCTTGCAGGAGATATAAAGGAGAAGAAAATAAGAAACCACCCCGACCGCAACCGCCTGCTCAGGGTAATGGGCGTGGAGTGGGACAGTCCCCGTTTTGAATTGTCCGAGGTCAATGAGCTGCAGGAAAGGGATTCTTTCCTGATGTGCTCGGACGGCTTCTGGGAACTGATCGTCGAAAGACAGATGTGCAAAACCCTGAAGCGATCGGCGAGCGCAAAAGAGTGGATGGAGAAAATGAACGGGATCGTTTCTAAAAACGGCAAGGGCAAGGATATGGACAACAACAGCGCAATCGCAGTCATCTGCAATAAGTAATAGATAGATCGGTAAAACAATTTATGTTTTGTTTCCGATGGATAATAAGAGCTGCGGCTGTGCGTGTTTAAACAGCAATTAATGTGTATAGTGAAAATACGATTATTGGGAGAAGTGACGAAAAAAAGATGAAAAGATGTAATAGTTGTTTTGAAATGATAAACGATGAATTTCGTGCGTGCCCGTACTGCGGGTACATTGAAGGCAATCCTCCTAAAGAACTGTTCCATCTGTTCCCGGGCATGGAGCTTGCGAACAGATATATTGTTGGTAAGGTTCTCGGATTCGGCGGATTCGGTATTACATATAAGGCATGGGACAAGAAGCTCGAAACGGTCGTTGCCGTTAAAGAGTATTACCCCAGCGGAATTGTAAATCGTATTCCCGGCGAGAAGGAACTGATCATCTATGCACAGAAGCGTAAGGCAGAGTTCTTCTTCGGTAAGGATCGTTTCCTGGAAGAAGCGCAGAACATGGCCAAGTTCAATTCCGAGCCGAACATCATCAATGTATTTGAGTATTTTGAGGAAAACAATACCGCATATATTGTTATGGAATTCCTTGACGGTATCTCTCTTAAATCGTATCTCCAGAAGAACGGCGGAAAGCTCGATACCGAGAATTCAATGAGAATAATGAGCGCAATTTCAAACGCCTTGAGTATCATTCACAGCAAGGGCATTATTCACCGCGACGTCAGCCCTGATAATATTTTCCTGTGTAAAAACGGAGCTGTCAAGCTGATAGATTTCGGTGCAGCACGTTTTTCTTTGGACGAAACAAAGTTGATGACGATTATCCTCAAGCCGGGATTTGCTCCCCCCGAGCAGTACGAAAAGGTAAACAGACAAGGCCCGTGGACCGATGTTTATGCTCTGGGTGCTACGTTCTATTATGTAATGACGGGCAAGAAACCGGAGGAATCAACCAACAGAAAGATCAATGACAAGGTGCAGTATCCCCATGAGCTTGACCCGCAGATCCCCGAAAATGTCAGCAATGCAATAATGAAAGCTATGGCTATCGACGTTGAACTGCGTTTCAAGACAGTCGAGGCCTTTCAGAATGCGCTCGCACAGAAGAAAGCCGTTCTCCCTGTTGCGGTGGAAAAAAAGAAGAGAAAAAGGAGGCGAAATATTGGTGTGATCGCTGCAGCGGCAGTGATCCTGCTCGGCGGAGCGGCGGTTGTTTTCGGATTGACGCAGAAGATAGAAGACGAGGTGCTTCCCGACAGCTCGATCACTTTGTGGTACTGCAAGTGCGGCGACGAGGAGCTGGATGCCGCCGAGGAAGAGGCATACAACGGAATAATCGAAGCGTTTAATCAGAACTTCCCTCAGGTTGAGATCACGGCAGTCGGTTTCGACCGTGAGGAATACGCAGCGGCATTTACGGCTGCGGACGCAGAGCTGCCGAATATCTATGAGTATGACGAAACAATCGCAGATCTGTCGCTTGATGACGCAGAGCCTGTTTCTCTTCTGGATATATATAACTCGGATTCCGTTTCGGAGTGCAGTATCCTGAAATCTGCTCCGAATTACTTCGGCGGATATAATTACCTGCCGCTCGGATATGATATTCCCGTAGTTTTTGCAAAAACAGGCACGAAAAATACCGCCCCTGTAGCTACGCTCGACGGCTTCACCCGTGACGGCAGTACATCATTTGAGAACGACTATGAACCGCTTTCAAAGATGTTTTCAAGAACAGACTCGTTTTATGAAGAGGAAGCTATGGATCACTTTATCTCCGGAACGATCAGTTACTACGGAACGTCTACAAAGAGTTATCAGAAAGTCAGGACCGATATGCAGGGTCAATATATCCTGATCCCTTACGATAAGGACGAGATAAACTGTACATTCAGCAACGTTTTCACCACTTTCAGCTCGGACAAGGACGAAGACAGAGCCGTTGTAAAGCTCCTGGAGGTTATGATGAAAAGTCAGTCGCAGGATATTCTGCATATAAGAAACAAGAGTGAACATCTTCCGGTCAACGATGAGGTCGTGACTAATATTCTTCTGCCGGTAAATGAAGAATTGAGTATTCTGTTTGATAATAAAGAAAACTATATTGTAAAGAAGTAGGTTGATCAATATGAAATTATGCTGCGGGTGTATGGAGAAATACGCCGATGAATTAAACGTATGTCCTCACTGTGGATTTGCAGAAGGAACAAAACCCGAAAATGCCCTGCATATGGTACCGGGTTCTATCCTTGCCGACAGATATGTGGTAGGTAAGGTCATAGGCTTCGGCGGCTTCGGCGTTACATATATAGGATGGGATAAGCTCCTGGAAACAAAAGTAGCGATCAAAGAGTACCTTCCGAGTGAATTCTCGACGAGAGTTCTCGGACATACGGTCGTTACCGTTTTCAGCGGCGACAAGCAGGAACAGTTCAATGACGGAATGAAACGTTTTATTGACGAAGCAAAGAAGCTTGCGAAGTTCCATTCGACACCGGGTATCGTAAAGATATTCGACAGCTTTGAATATAACAACACGGCTTATATTATTATGGAGCTTCTTGAGGGAGAAACTCTTGCCGATAAACTCAAGAGAGGAGAAACATTCTCCGAGGATAAGGCCGTTGAAATGATGATCCCTGTTATACAGTCGCTTGAGAAGGTGCACAGTGACGGGATCATTCACAGAGATATAGCCCCCGATAATATATTCATCACCAACAGCGGCAGCGTGAAGCTGATCGATTTCGGCGCCGCCAGGTATGCTACCACCACGCACAGCCGATCGCTCACCGTTATCATCAAGCCGGGTTATTCACCCGAGGAACAGTACAGAAGCCGTGGTGACCAGGGAGCGTATACCGACGTATATTCATTGGCGGCTACGATGTACAGAATGATCACAGGGCAGACTCCGCCCGACGCACTGGAGAGAAGAGCGTTCTTTGAGAATAAAAAGAAGGACGTTCTCGAACCGCTGCATAAGTATAAAAAGAATATCGATCAGGACAAAGAGAATGCGATACTAAATGCGCTTAATGTCAGGATCGAAGACAGAACACCGAATATGGAAACGTTCCTTTATGAGCTTACCACAAACGACGCTGTCGAGAGGAAAGCGGGAACGATCAAAAAGCTCGATGTATTCGGCTGGCCGCTCTGGGCAAAGATAGCGATCCCGGCTGTTGCGGCGCTGCTGATAGTGTTTGCCGTTGTGATGTCAACTGTCAATTTCGGCGTGGAATTTGAGGATAACACAGCGGTTCCTGAAGGATATACCAGAGTGCGATCTGTTCTGAAGATGGATTTTGACGAGGCGAAAGCGCTGATGAAGGAAGATAAGATCAACCTGGAGCTTGGAGGAAAGTATCCTAACGATATGATCGAGGAGAATCATATCATGACGCAGGATCACCGTGAGGGAAGTATCATACAGGAAAACGCAAAGGTTATAGTATATGTAGCAGGCCGCGGACTGCAGCAGGTGCCGGACGTCAGAGGCTGCGATGTCGGATCGGCAAGAAGCTTGCTTGAACAGCTTGGTTTTGAGGTAGTCGAAGAAGAGAGCTACGACAGCGTTATTGCCGAAGGCTGTGTAATTTCTCAGAGCGAAGACCCATTTGAAGAGGTTGACGATCACAGCAGGATCACGCTGAAGATATCAAAGGGCGCCGACCTCTCGAAGAGCAGTGCAGATAAAGATGTCAAGATGCCCAATCTTGTGGGTATGAGCTATGAAGATGCGGTAAAAGCAGCAGAAAAGCTGGGGCTTCACCTTAAGGTAAAAGCTCATAAATACAGCAGGGATCACGAGAAGTTCGCTGTAATGACCCAGAGTGTGAATGCCGATTCTTCGGTAAACACTTCAAAGGTCGTAGAGCTTGAAGTATCTCTCGGATTTGATCAGGTCAAAGTCCCCGATGTTACATATATGTCTGAGGAGGAAGCACAGCGCTATCTTCTCGGACGAGGTTTGAAGCATAAGAGAGTGGAAGAAGACAATGAGGATGTGCCCGAAGGTCATGTAATTTCACACAACCCGAAGGCAGACACCAAGGTTGATCCCGAATCAGTAATCACAGTAAAGATCAGCACGGGTTCTGCGGCATTTGCTATGCCCGATGTAGTCGGCAAGAACGAGCAGGAAGCGCTTAGAATACTCAAAGATGAAAACGGTCTTGTTGTTACTCCCGTATACGAAGAGAACGACAGCAAGCCCGAGGGAGAGGTTCTCAAGCAGAGCAAGAATGCAGGCGTTGACGTCCGCAAGGGTGACGAGATCATCATTACGGTATGTACACACAGTTCAGTAGTGAAAGTACCCGATGTTACAGGCAAGCCGCAGAGTGACGCAGAGAAGGCTATCAAAGCTGCTGGACTTAAAGTAAGCGTCACAAAAGCATACAGCGATAAAGTTGCAAAGGGCAATGTTATAAAGTCGAACCCCACAGCGGGCAGCGGTCTTAAGAAGGGTGATACTGTTGTAATAACAGTCAGCGACGGTAAGAATACTACCAATTCCGTCAGCAGCAATTCGTCTGATGCGGAATCGGAAAATGAAAGCAAGGGTACCGAATCGAGGGAGGTAACAGGCGTTATTACCACATTGGTTTCCGCGACGGGTGTTAAGCTCAGCCAGTCATCGATGGATATGGCGGTCGATACAACAGCGCAGCTCACAGCTGAGATGACCCCGGGCAACGCTTCGGATACGCTCACATGGAGCAGCAGCGATCCTTCGATAGCATCTGTAAACAACGGACTCGTCAGCGCTCACAAGGCAGGTACTGCGACGATCACCGTAAAGACAGGCAGCGGCAAGACAGCTTCGTGTAAGGTGAACGTAAAGACAAACGAAGTTCTGCCTTCGTCTGTATCTCTTGATATCAAGTCGATAACACGCACAGAGGGCGACACCTTCCAGCTGAAGGCTACATTGTCGCCGGGCAATGTGACAAACCATACCATCACATGGAAGAGCGACGATCCGAATGTAGCATCGGTTGACAACAACGGTAAAGTAACTGCAAAAAAAGCAGGCAGCACAACGATCATCGTATCTACAGTCAACGGTAAGACGGCTGTGTGCAGCGTTACGGTCAATGCAAAGGCGATCATGCCGGAAAGCATACAGTTAGATAAGACCACGCTTGTGATGTATCCCGGAGATTCTACGAAACTTACCGCAACAATTTCCCCGTCAAACGCTGAAGATAAGAGAGTAACATGGTCAAGCACCAGCGAGGATGTAATATTTGTTTCGGATAATGGCATCGTTACAGCATATGCCGAAGGCTACGCAACGATCACGGTGACCACAAGCAACGGAAAAAAGGCCGAGTGTACTGTAACGGTCAAACATCTCGAAGAGAACTCAAAGCTCACCGACAGCGGAACTTTGGGCGATGTTCAGTGGCAGCTGTTTGAAACAGGCAATCTTTATATTTTCGGAAACGGAAATATGGGTCAACATAATTTCAATAATTCAGGAATTAAGAGAGTTATTATTCGTGACGGAGTAACCTCTGTTTGTGACACTGCGTTCAATAATTGCACCGAGCTGGAATCTGTCGAGATAGGAAACAGCGTAAACTATATCGGTGAACGTGCGTTCTACAACTGCAGCTCGCTTAGTTCTTTGAGTCTGCCGCAGAATCTCAACGAGATCGGAAATCGTGCGTTTGCTTTTTGTATCGATCTGCAGTCCGTTGAAATACCTTCGAGTGTAACGAAGATCGATGACGGTGCATTTGAGAAATGTTCCGGTATGACTTCGCTGAGATTTGACGGCGGAGAGGACAACAGTCTGGAGCGGATCGGCGATTCGGCATTCTCCAACTGCATGAGCATTTCTGATATAGTTCTGCCGTCTCGTGTAAACTATATAGGCAACTACGCATTCTATAACTGCAGCCGCCTGATCAAGTTCTGCTTCAGCGGCGATCAGCCCGAATTCGGTGGAGAGAATTTCTTCGATGGATGCGATGATATTACTGTTTATTATCCTCGTGACAATTCTACATGGGATAATTTTGAGAGCGAATACTGGAACCGTCCGAACGATTTCACGGCATGGGATCCTGTACTTTAAAAAAAGCTTGCACACGTGTACCGAAAAGTATGCGTGTGCAAACAAATAATGCTTGAATACTATTTGAGAAGAAGGTAGATATTTATGAAAACTTGCACCGGATGTATGTACAGATACGCCGATGATGCACCCGCCTGCCCTCGCTGCGGTTTTGTAGAGGGTACAATGCCGGAAAACGCAATGCACCTCAGACCCGGCACGAAGCTTAATTACAGATATATAGTTGGCAATGTGTTAGGCTTCGGCGGCTTCGGTGTTACGTATTCCGGCTGGGACGCCCTTGAAGGCCGTCCCGTCGCCATCAAAGAATATCTCCCCGGCGAGTTCGCAACAAGAACGGTCGGTCAGACAGAAGTCGTCGTGTACAGCGGTACAAAGCAGGTGCAGTTTGTCGACGGTATGACGGGCTTTCTCGGCGACGCAAAGAAGCTCTCCGAATATAATAATACAGATGGTATTGTCAAAATATACGACAGCTTCGAGTTCAATAACACCGCATATATTGTCATGGAGCTGCTCGAAGGCGAAACTCTCGCAAAAAAGCTCGAAAGAGGCGAAACATTCTCCGAAAATGAAGTCGTCGGGCTGCTTATTCCTGTAATAAAATCATTGGAGAAGGTTCATAAGGACGGGATAATTCACAGAGATATTTCTCCCGAAAATATTTTTATCACCACAGACGGGGTTGCAAAGCTGATAGATTTTGGTTCGGCAAGATATGCCACCATGACCCACAGCCGATCGCTGACTTCCGTCATCAGAACGGGATACGCCCCCGAGGAGCAGTACCGCAGCCAAAGCGACCAGGGTGTTTACACCGATGTCTATGCTTTGGCAGCGACCATGTACAAGATGATCACAGGCGAGATTCCCCCGGACGCTATGCAAAGACGTGCATATTTTGAAACGAAAAACAAGGACACTCTCGTTCCTCTCAGCAGGTTCAGAAAGAATATCGACCCTAACAAGGAAAAGGCTATTATGAACGCGCTGAATGTTAGGATCGAGGACAGAACTCCGGATATGGAAACATTCCTTTTCGAGCTGACCTCGGACGAGGTTATAGATAGAAGAGCAGGCAGGATCCAAAAAAATGATATACGAAAACTGCCTCTATGGGCAAAAATCGCTGTGCCGTCACTGATAGGTCTGATCATTATTTTCGGTATACTTTTAGCTTTCGGAATTATACATTTCGATAAAGACAGTGACGATAGTGTAATTCTTCCGGAGGGGTATACACGAGTTCCGAATGTGGTCGGTAAGGAGTATCACCAGGGTGAAGAAATTATTCTTAAAAACCTACTGCTTGTTGAGGTCGGCGGAAAGGAACACTTTGAGGATATCCCCGAAAACAGTATTCTCAATCAGAGTATTGATTTTGGCAGCATCGTACCCGAGAATTCCATCGTGAGCGTGAAGGTGAATTCTCAGAAGCTCCTCCAGCAAGTACCCTATGCTTTGGGTATGGATCAGAAAGAAGCTAAGACAAGGCTCGAAGCAGCAGGCTTCTCCGTTACAGTGAAAGAGGAGTACAGCAGTGTGATTGCCGAAAACTGCGTTATCTCTCAGAGTGTTAAGCCGTTTGGCGAGACAGAGTTCAACAGCGAGATAGAGCTGACTGTATCTAAAGGTGAAGACCCTTCGGAGGCGATCAGTGATTTCAAAACCGAAAGTATGAAAAAGCTCAAGGGCATGAGCTATGACAGAGTACTGACACTCGCCGAAAAGAACGGTTTTAAGGTAAAAGTAACCGACTATGAGTACAACAAAGAAAAAGGCGAGGGCATTGTCCTGGAGCAAAGTGTTAAGAACGGCGATGATTACACCACGGGCGATGTTGTTGAGCTGAAAGTATCTCTCGGTTACGATAAAGTAAGAATTCCCGATTTAAGCTATTATACCGAAGAAGAAGCAAAGCAGCTGTTGTCGGGCAGAGGGCTTAAATGCGTTATTGATTATACCGAACACGATTCTGTCAAAGAGGGTCTTGTAATATCTCACGACCCCACAGCCGGCAGCGAAGCAGATCCCGAAACCACAGTTAAAGTGACGGTCAGCTTAGGTAAAAAAGCATTTCCTATGCCGAATGTTGTCGGTATGCAGCAAAAAGAAGCTGTTAATATACTTAAAGAAAAAAATTTAGCGGTCATTGTTGAATACGAAGAAAACGAGAACAAGCCCGAAGACGAGGTTCTCAAGCAGAGCGTTGAAGCAGGCAAAAATGTAAAGAGCGGCGATGAAATAATGATAACCGTATGCACACACAGTGACGTTATCGAAGTTCCCGATGTAAGAGGAAAAGCAAAGAAGGACGCCGAGAAGCTACTCAAAGACGCAGGCTTTAAGGTGAATGTTGACGAGATTTACAATGATAACTATGCAAAAGGCAAGGTGAGCGAACAAGCTCCTAAGGGTGGCAGCAAGCTAAAGAAAGGCGATACGGTTATAATCTACGTCAGCAAGGGCAGTAAAAACGGTAATACGAGCAGTACGGGCAAAAACACAAGCAGTACAAGCAGCAAGAATGTTTCTTCTGGGACAAATACGGATGCTTCAACCAATGCTGATACCGAAACAACTACCCAAACGCCGGGTAATACAGAGACTACTCGCAGCAACAGCTCCTCACCCGATGTCGACACTACAAATTCGCATGAGGAAAAACACGTCGAGCCGGAGGCAGTATCGCTTAACAAGTCATCATTAGAAATGTTTGTCAATGATTCAAAAATGCTGGTGGCAAATGTAAGCCCGAGTAGTGCGGAAGATAAGTCCGTTACATGGAGAAGCGATAATGAAGGTGTTGCAACAGTAAACTCCAACGGATGGGTTAACGGTAAATCGTCAGGTACTGCAACAATTTCGGCGACAACAAGCAACGGTCTGACGGCAAGCTGTACCGTTACGGTAAAGTCGAGCACAGTTGACCCTGAATCCATCTCGCTTGATAAGACAGAGTTGTTTATGAAACAGGGTGATACCGACACGTTGAATGCTGCCGTTTTTCCCGAAAATGCTACCGATAAATCTATTTCGTGGAGCAGCAACAATGAAATCGTAGCGACCGTTAATAATGGTGAAGTGCATGCTTTGTCATACGGCGAGGCTACAATAACAGCGACGACAAGCAACGGAGAGACAGCGGAGTGCGTTGTTACTGTAAACAGGGACGGCAGTAAGGTTAAAGAAGTTGGAACACTCAGCCAAATAAGATGGGAACTGTATGAAAACGGTAACCTTTATATTCTTGGTGAAGGGATAGTATCGGACGATTTTTACAACAAAGTTTGGAACAATATCAATGATATAAAAACAATACTAATTGGCGAAAATGTGGAGTCTTTGGGAAATTTTGAATTTGGATACTTTATTGAGTTGGATAAAGTGCGTTTCGAAGGTAATACCGATCTTAAAGATGATGCGTTTAACGAATGCCATGATATTATAGTTGAATATCCGAGCAGTCACGAACAGTTAAACGAAATATCGCAAAAGGATTGGTCTGAAAGCAACGTCACCTTTGAACCCTACGACCCCTAATCCTTTGACCCTGTCCGCACACCGATCTGCAGACAGGTCAGGGCGAATGGCTATCCATACATCCAAGCTATCTCATAAAAAAAGGAGGTGTAAGCTTTTTGGTTTTCCGCATTGAGTGGTGTTAAGGAGACACTGATTAAATTGAGCGCCGAAGTTGCGCCGTCAGATTTTTAGGCAAATTGTGCGAAAAATCCGCAGGAATACTGACGTATTTCAAG
>OMYH01000032.1:17764-45847 GCA_900315255.1 uncultured Eubacteriales bacterium
CTGACGTATTTCAAGGATTTTGAGTGCAATTTGAAAAAAAGATGCAAGCAAATTTGGTGCTCAGTCCGAAGGACGTGATTTAATCAGTGGTTCCTTAAAATCAAAAAGTAGTTAAATATGGAAAAATCATATTGTCCGGTATGCCGAAGGTATGTGGAAAACGGGCGTTTTTGCGGCAGCTGCGGATATACCCTCAGCGATTCTGACGAAACAAGGATGCTTTTTGACGAAGTCGACACACCCACTGTGCTTCTGAACTCTACTATTACTTTAAGCGGAGATATGAGCTCACCGTATGTACAGAATCCCTATACCTACAAAAAAGCCGGAATACCGCCTTCACAATATCCCGTTCAGCAAAATACGCCCTCTCAGCATATGAACAACATTAGCGTCAGCACACCGCTGACTGAACAGCCGGCACCGACAGCTCCGAAGAATGCCCTTCAGAAGAACAGACGGCAGCAGTGTTTCTGTATCGGTTTTTTGGTTCTGTCTTTTGTTCGTTCTGTCGCTCGGTCTGTGTGCAGCGGCTCTGATCCGCAATAGATTGATCTCCGTTTCTGCCGTATCTATGGTAGGTGTGCTTATGCTGCTGTGTATAATATTGTCATTTGCAGTTACGGCAGGAAGAACAGGAAAATCACACTACGACGCAAGCACACGATTAAGCCGTTTCCTTGTCTACAAATGTTACGGAATGGCAATGTTAAAAATGTCTGTATTCTGGGTCTCCTCTCTTGTACTTATCATTATCGGGAGATTCGTAAAGGCAGACGTATCTCATTTCAAGGAGGGTTAAACAATGATATGTCCAATATGTGGCGCACAGGTTAATAGGGGAGCAAAGTTCTGCGGCGTCTGTGGAACCGTTATCCAACCGCCTGCACAGCAGTATTCAGGCGGATCGCCTGTTCCGGGAGCAATGCAGAATCAGGCAGGAATGCAGATGCCCGGAGCAATGCAGAATCAGGCAGGAATGCAGATGCCCGGAGCAATGCAGAATCAGGCAGGAACGCAGATGCCCGGAGCAAGACAGAATCAGGCAGGAACGCAGATGCCCGGAGCAATGCAGAATCAGGCAGGAATGCAGATGCCGGGTGCGGTGAACAACCCGGGCAGCTATCCTATGTCCGCTGCCGGGCAGAAACCGGGTTTCACTGCTGTGCTGAAGACGGGCGTTAACTCGGTCATGAACACATTTCGTTCAGGCGGCATGAATCAAAAGAAGACGTATACAATTATCGGAGTATCTGCTTTAGCGGTCGTGCTGATCCTCTGTCTGATACTTAATAACGTTATTTTCGGGTTCAGCGGTTCGCTTAATAAGTTCATGAAAGCATACAAGGACTGTGACGGTGAAGGAATGTACAAGGTCACGTCAAAGATTATGAAGAATGCGGTGTATACTTATGCCGATGATAATGCTGATGATATGAAGTATCTTTTTGGGTCGGATTATTCATCTGATGACATCAATGATCTGTTGGATGATTTCTATATAGAGGCTTACGAATATCAGGCGGAGGATTTCTTCGATGCCTTTGAGGATAAGCTGGGGTCGTCCTACAGGGTTACCTATAAGGTCGTTAAGCAAGAAGTAATAGACCGCAATGATATGGAAGAATTGAATAAAAAAATGCATGAGATCTCAAATAAAATTACCTTCAAGAAGGTAAAGGAAGTGACGATCGAGGTAACGGGTAAATCAAAAGAAAAAACCTATTCAAAAAAGATGAAGCTTTATATGTCGAAGGAATCCGGAAAATGGTTTGTTATGTTCACAGAAGGTATGGACAATACATATAGTTATATGTGGTAATGCAACATTTTGTAAAACAAAAACAGAAAAGGCCGGCGGTTGTTAGTTACCGTCGGCTTTGATTCGTTAGCAGCTGATATATCTCCTGAACCAGATGTCATCTATCTCAAAGGTTCTTCCGTTCAGGTAGTCCAGGATCCCGCTGTCTGTCGTGAACTCAAACTGTAATTTGTATGAGCATAATGCCTGCCACTTCAAAGAGGTGATCTTGTTTTGCTTGTTTGTGCCGTATTTGCCGTCCCCGACAAGCGGATGACCGATATAAGCCATATGCGCTCTGATCTGATGTGTACGTCCTGTCAGAAGGTCGATCTCAAGCAAGCTCATGTTGTTGAATTCCTTTAATACACGGTATTTTGTTTTAATAGTCTTGCTGTTTTTTGACGGCTTTGACGAAACATAGACCCTGTTCCGGGTTTCATTTTTTTCTAAGAATGCCGTCAGGGTATCCTGCTTCTTTTTAAGTACACCGTGTACAACGCAAAGGTAGAGTTTTTTTATCTCTCTGTCCTTGATTTTTTGATTAAGTATCCGCAGCGATTCAGCATTTTTGCAGGCGATAACAATTCCGCCCGTGTTTCTGTCGATACGGTTCGCAAGCGATGGGGCAAAGGAGTTCTCTGCTTTTGGGTCGTACTCTTTCTTGTCATAAAGATAGTGCTGCAGTCTTGCAAGCAGTGAGTCGAAGTGATAGTTCTCATCGGGATGACACAACAGACCCGCAGGCTTGTTCAACAGGATAATGTTGTCGTCTTCATATATGACGTCAAGCTTCAGCGGCGCTTTCAGAAAATCATATGTGTCATATTGAGGCTCTTCAAAGAATTCGTCCTTAATATAAAGAGTGATAACGTCACCCTCGTGAAGCCTGGTTGAGATCTCGCATTTCTTGCCGTTTACCTTGATATATTTTGTTCGTATATACTTGTACATAAGCGGCGCCGGCATGGTCCTGAACCGTTTCCCGAGGAATTTATCCAATCTCTGTTCCGCATCGTTTTTGTTGATTGTGATGGTTCTCATAAATGATCAATCCTAATTTTAAATGATTCTTTAATAACAAACGTCGATGGCTCCCGCCTTCTATAGGCGGCGGGTGCCACACGTACGTCGGTGGTGGGTTAAAATCCCCCACCGACGTCCGCAGGAGCTAACGCTCCAAGACGTTTGTTGACGTCGTCGCTCGCTCCAATCAAGCAAGCTTGTTGGAGCTTAGCTCCTCGTTTAATTATATATTTGGTATGAGTAAAAGTCAATAATAATTACCTTTTTGTCTTCTGCCTTTTTCTGAATGAGTGAGAAATATTACCTTCAGAGAGTTATTATGTTTTTGTATGAAACATATACTTTTAAGGAACCACTGAATAAATCACGTCCTTCGGACTGAGCACCAAATATGCTTGCATCTTTTCGCCAAATTGCCCTCAAAATCCTTGAAATACGTCAGTATTCCTGCAGATTTTTCGAACAATTTGTCTGAAAATCTGACGGCGCAAATCTGACGGCGCAACTTCGGCACTCGATTTAATCAGTGTCTCCTTAAAAAACGGAGGTGTATATATGTCAAAGAAAATCCTTGCTTCAATACTGGTTTTTGCTTTATTTATTTTCGGTATACATTTTACGGGGTATGCTGACGAACCGCTCTCTGTCACCGCCCCGTCGGCTCTTCTGATGGATTTCGATACGGGAAAGGTGCTTTATGAAAAGAACAGTCACGAGAAGAGAGCCTGTGCGTCTATTACAAAGGTCATGACTCTGTGTCTGATATTCGAAGCGATAGACGCCGGAAAAATAGATTACGATACTATCGTTACAACAACGCCTGCCGCCGCTGCTGCGGGAGGCTCGGATATCTGGCTCGTTGAGGGTGAACAGATGAGCGTAAACGACCTGATAAAGGCTATTGTTGTCGCCTCTGCAAATGACGCCGCAGTTGCTGTGGCAGAACATCTCTGCGGCAGCGAAAAGGCTTTTGTCGAGCAGATGAACAAGAAGGCTCAGGAGCTTGGTATGAAGGATACGCTGTTTAAAAACTGCAGCGGACTTGACGAGGAGGGTCATCTCACAAGCGCATACGATGTGGCGCTGATGTCGAGAGAGCTGATGAAGCACGAGGAGATCTTCAACTATACCTCAATCTGGCTCGATTACCTTCGTGACGGCGCTACCCAGATCGTGAATACAAACAAGCTGCTGAAAACGTACGACGGAATAACCGGCTTGAAAACAGGCACGACAAGTCAGGCCGGAGCTTGCATCTCTGCAACGGCGAAGCGTGACGGCATGAGCCTTATCTCAGTAATACTCGGGGCGGAAAACACCTCCGACAGATTCAACGATGCCGCGTCGCTGCTCAACTACGGGTTTGCAAACTATACCTCTGTTGAACCGCCAACGCCTGACGACAGCACGGGTTATGTGAATGTGTCAAAGGGGATGTGCGATACGGCAGCAGTTAAGCCGGAGATAAAAGGAAAATTCCTGATGGAAAAGGGCTTGCAGGACAGCATTATCTCCGAAATAAGACTCAAAGACGAAGTCGAAGCGCCTGTCGAAAAAGGTCAGGAGGTGGGCAGAGTCACGTTCAAGTGCGGCGATACTGTTCTCGGGGAATATAAAATTGTTTCTCTTGAGAATATTGAGAGGATCAACTTTTCAGGAGTGTTCGGATTAATGCTGAGTTCTTTCCTTTCACAGTGACTTGATATGGAAAAATGTTACACAATATCTCATTAATGTTTCAAATATTATACAGGTAAATTCAAAATCAGAATTAAAAATAGCAAATTATTAATTTTTTATCAAAAAAGTGAAAAATCACTTGCAATACACCTTCGGATATTGTACAATATAATCATAGTTGTACATAAGGAGGAACTATTATATGTCCACAAGATTAACTGATAAATATTTATCGGGTTTCATGAGAGATGAAGAGCTTGATTTCATCGCACCACAGGTGAAGGCTGCGCACGAGGCGCTTCACAGCGGTACAGGTGCAGGCAATGATTTTATCGGATGGCTCACTCTCCCGACAAATTATGATAAAGAGGAGTTTGCAAGGATCAAGGCTGCAGCCGAGAGGATCAAGAAGAATACAGACGTGTTTATCGTTATCGGTATCGGGGGATCGTATCTTGGCGCAAGAGCAGCGATAGAGTTCTTGAAATCGCCCAACTACAACGCATTGAAGAAGGATACACCGGATATTTATTATACGGGCAACAGCATCAGCTCAACAGCATTGGCAGAGCTGCTCGAGATCTGCGAGGGTAAAGATGTATCTATCAACATGATCTCCAAATCAGGTACCACAACAGAGCCTGCTATCGCTTTCAGAGTATTCAGGAAGCTTCTTGAGGATAAGTACGGCAAAGAGGGTGCAAAGGAGAGAATTTTCTGTACAACAGATAAGGAAGTAGGTACGCTCAAAAAGCTTGCCACAACAGAGGGTTATGAAACTTTTGTTGTACCCGATGATGTAGGCGGAAGATATTCCGTACTTACTGCCGTTGGACTTCTTCCGATCGCCGTATCCGGCGCTGATATCGACGCACTCATGGCAGGCGCTGCAAAGGCACAGGAGGAGTTTAATAATCCCGATCTCAGAACTAACGACTGCTATAAATATGCAGCGATCAGGAATGTACTCTATGCAAAGGGTTACACGACAGAGATCCTGGTTTCTTATGAGCCTGCGTTCACGATGATGTCCGAGTGGTATAAGCAGCTGTTCGGCGAAAGTGAGGGCAAGGACAACAAGGGTATTTTCCCGGCATCGGTTACGTTCTCGACAGATCTCCATTCAATGGGACAGTACATTCAGGAGGGCAGGAGGAACCTCTTTGAAACTGTTGTAAGCATTGAGAAGCCAAAGAAGGAGATAATGATCGGCACAGACCCCGATAACGTAGATAAGCTCAATTTCCTGTCAGGCAAGGGTATGTCTTTTGTTAACCAAAAGGCTTTTGAGGGAACAGTACTTGCTCACAATGACGGCGGTGTACCGAATGTTGTTCTTAATGTTCCCGAGATGACCGAGTCCGAGCTTGGCTACCTTATCTATTTCTTTGAGAAGGCTTGTGCGATCAGCGGCTATCTGCTCGGAGTTAATCCGTTCAATCAGCCGGGTGTTGAGAGCTACAAGAAGAATATGTTTGCATTACTCGGCAAGCCGGGATATGAAGAGGCAAAGGCAGCTCTTGAGGCAAGACTTGTTTAATGAATGATTTGTATCTTCACGATACGTTTATCGATTAACACATTTAAGGAACCACTGATTAAATCACGTCCTTCGGACTGAGCACCAAATTTGCTTGCATCTTTTTGTCAAATTGCACTCAAAATCCTTGAAATACGTCATATTGGAAGAAAAGGTTCCGGAAAGACAAAAAGACTTATTGACGAGGCAAATGCTGCCGTACAGAGTTCTGACGGCTGCGTAGTAGTTGTTGAGAAAGGCTCAAAGCTCACATATGACCTCACACACAAGGCTCGCCTTATTGATTCCGATGCATATAAGATCTCAGGCTATGAGGCTCTCTACGGACTTCTCAGCGGAATTTGCGCAGGCAACTATGATGTTACAGACATCTTTGTAGATTCTACCTTCAAGATCGCAGGCAGCAACGGCGATGCACTGAAAGTATTCGTTGATAAGCTTAATTTCCTTGCAGACGAGGCTAACACATCGATCACACTTCTGATCTCTTCGTCAAAGGATGATCTTCCTACAGACATTAAGGCTACACTCGAGGAGCTTTGATTTAAAAATTATTGAACAGATGGGCAGGAATCTTGGTTCCTGCCCTTGTTGCCGAGAGGCGGTGGGTAACTTCCGTCACACTTTATCCGTGACAAACTTTTAGCCGAACAAAAGTTTTTTTGGGGGAATAACTTCTTAAAATGGCAGGCAAACAGCTGCGTTGATTGGTGGTTTCTTTACATTAAAACAGAAAAATATTTTTTGTTGCATATTCGTATGCAACTTTTTTGTTTTTTTGAGGGATTGTTGAAAGCATATTCAACAGGAGGACTATATTTATGGCACGACCGAAAAAAACAGGACTTGATTACTTCCCTTTTGACGTGGACTTTTTCTCAAACAGAAAGATACGTGTCCTTCGGGCAAAATACGGTTTGGAGGGAATGAGTGTATTTATGTTCTTGCTGTGCGAGATATACAGAAACGGATACTATGTCGTGTGGGACGAGGATTACAAGCTCGTTCTGACAGACGAACTCGGAATATCATACGATTCCATAGAAAAGATAGTCGATTTCATGACGGAGAAGTCACTTCTCACGGTTGTCAGAGCAGATGAAAAAGTGTATCTTACGTCCAAAGGTATACAGGAAAGATACCAGCTTGCGGTTAAACAGCGTGCGACACGCAGAAATAATATAATTCCGGTAGACAGAAAGATCTGGCTTTTAAACGATAATGAAACGGAGAATTACATTTGTCTTGCGACAAACCCCTGTTTGTCTTGCGACAAATCCCTAAAGGAAAGTAAAGTAAATGAAAGTAAAGAAAAGCAAAGTAAAGAAAATGAAAGTAAATCAGAGGAGAGCAGAGTAAACGATAGTACAGAGAAAGATAGCTGTTCGGACGAAAAAACCGAACAGCATATCTCAACTGACAGACAACAGACATCTGTACATGATGTGACAGATTTGTTTAACACCGTCTGCAAAAGTCTGAAACCCGTGACGACGGTATCGCAGACAACCGAACAAAACATCAGAAGGATACTTGAAAACAGCGGATATTTTGACTTCGGGAGCTTTTTTGAACGGGTTGAGAGATCAGACTTCCTGACAGGACGAAACGGCAGATGGAACGTCAACGGCGTGAACAAAGCTACATTCAACTGGATAATCAAGCCCGAAAATGTGCAGAAGATCCTCTCGGGCATATATGACAACAATACACCTGCAAAAAACGACAGTATCGGGGATAGTCTGGATTATTTCGATACGAATTATGACGATTATCTCGACTATCATCTGCAAAGCAAGGAGTGGGAGCAGTGACATTCCCGGGAAAGGAAAATCTTTGTCCAGACGAAAGAATTCCCGAAAATCCCTGAGCAGTTCCTTCAATACCAATCGAGAGTCTGATCTGTAACTTTCAGGATAAATCTTGTGTTATGTGATGGATATCTGAAAATCCAACAAAAAAAGGGAGTGTTCACCGATATAATTATGACTAATAGGGAAATACAAAAAAACGTGTTTTTTTGCTGGACTTTTGCTGATAGTGGTGATATAATCAAGTCAGTAAAATCGAAAAATCAATAAGAGGTGTACGGTTATGAAAAGAAAGGTTATTTCAGCAATCATTGCTGCATCAATGCTTTTGACAACGGGAGTTCTCGGCGGTTGTACTGTTAAGGCTTCTGACGGTGACAGTGAAGTTTCATCTGTAAGCGAGCCATCTGTTTCAAGCGAGACATCAGAGGCAAGCGAGGCTTCATCAAGCGAAGCTTCTTCAAGTACAGAAAGCAATACATCAAGCGAGTCGGCTTCTTCCAAGGCTAAGAACACTTCTTCCGCTAAGGATAAGAACAGCGCTTCAAGCAAAAAAACAGAGAGCAAAAAAACAGAGAGTAAGTCAACAACGAGTAAGTCAACAACGAGTAAGTCAACGACAAGCAAGACTACTGCAAGCAAAACGGCTTCCAAGAGTGAAAGCACAAGCTCCAATAGCTCTTCTTCAAACACATCAAGCAAGACGCAATCAAACGGCGAGCTGACTTACGATGAAGCTCTTGAGATCGTTCTCAAAAACACCGATTTCACAGAGGATGAGCTTATAGGAATTGCTACCAACAAGGAGGACGGCGAGAAGTTCCACAACGTCAGCTTCTACAGGAACAACGGTTCATATGTTTTCTATGTTCGCGATAAGGATAAGAAGTTCTTCACATATGAGGAGTTCAATGAAGCGTATAACGAAGATTATAATAAAGATGAAACCGGAAAAGATCGTGCTATAGAGGTAGCTCTTGAGAACACGATGTTTACTGAAGATGAGCTTACAAGTATTATTGAGACCAATGATTTTGGCGAGGATTTCTATGCTCTCACATTCTACAGAGACAGAACCTTTGTTTTCTATGTTCGTCAGAGTGACTATGCATTCTACACCTATGATGAATACAACAAGGAGTACAATGATTACTACGTTAGCACTGATGACGATGACGCTGCAGTAAATGAGGAAGAAGCTCTTGAAATCGTACTCAACAGCACAGACTATTACGAATATGAGCTTTTGGGTGTCGAAACCAATGTGAGCGACGGAGATATGTTCTACAACATAGCATTTTACAGAAACGGTACATATGTATTCTACGTTCGTCAGAGAGACGGTCGTTTGTATGATTCTGAGGAATTCAATCAGGCATACAATGAGTATTACGAAGATTATGTAGGTCATGACTAATACCGCAGTGACGCATCAATACGAATTCTAAATAAATATTAATGATCGTTTTCGGGATATGGAGCTATGGTTTTCATATCCCGAAATTGTTGTTACCGCTTCTTATAAAAATAGAAAAAAATATGATTATTTTTTCTCAAATCGGACAAACTACTTGTGATGTTGTATTCGGCTGAATGCTCATCACAAGTTTTTTATAGGAGTGAATACCATGAAAAAAGCATTAGCTATCTTTGGTGCGGCAGTTGTGGCAGCGACCGCTCTGTCGGCATGCAACGCCGAGGACGGAAAAATCAACGATCACAGAGGCTACAACAATATGGTGTCTGAGGAGGTCTATACAAGCAGGCGTACTGTATCCGAAACATCGTCTGTCAGAACAGACCGTAACGACACCGATACTCACGACGGCATACTGCATGATATAGGCAGCATGACAGGCGATGTCATCGACGATGTTGCCGATGGTCTTGATGACATCGGTTCGACTATCACGTCAAACGCCGAGGACTTTTTTGACGGAAATTCCGATATGTCAGATTGATCTGAATATATCTGTCTGACCGATACTTCTGATTGTTATGCGGTATCGGTCAGAATTCCCTTTTTTCATAAGGATGGAGGGCGGCTATATGAAAAAATATTTGATCCTGACTCTGGCAACCGTTTCGATCATACTTACGGTAATAGGTACGGGCCATACTTGTGTAAATAATATCAATACGGTTGACGGGACAGAGATATACAGAACATCGGCTCATAAACAGCAGAACATCACAGGAAGAGTGCAGCTGTCGGATACGGACGAATGCACGGCAGTTAATGCAGGGATCGTTCAGTATGTATCTGTGAGCGAGGGAGATCATGTCCATGAGGGAGATATCATCTTAATTGCAGCAGAATCGGGCAGTGAGCTTGATCTGTCAAAAATATATCGTATGATGTTATCCAAAGGCGGCGATACCGATCTTATGCTTGAGAATATGATCGAGGATCTATCGGTGGTCACATATAAAGCAGGCATCACGGGAACGATAAATAATGTCGCAGAAGAGGGCGGCGTATACACAAAAGGGAAAACGCTGTTTTCGATCTCTCCCGCAGAGGAGAGCTTTGAGATCGTAACCGATGTGTCGGAGAGTAATATCATGCACATCAGAACAGGGCAGAATGTTGTGATAAAGACGAGAGCGTTTGATCGTATATTAAACGGTACAGTAAAGGAAATAGATGATCATGCCTCGCAGACAGGAGGAAATATGTTGAACGGAGAAACCACCGTCAGGGTTAAAATATCTGTTGACAGTGATACCGATGAACTAAAACCCGGTTACACCGCAGAATGCAGGGTCATAACCGAAACCAAGGAGAATGCACTTGTTGTTCCGTATTCCTCTGTCGGGAGGGACTCAGACGGCAATTCATATGTCTATGTCTTTAACGGCAATAAGTGCGGGCGGACAGATGTTCTCTGCGGCGGAGAGTATAATGAGGGGATCGAGATAACGCAAGGGTTATCGGAGGGCGATGTCATAGCTAACGACATTTCAATGATCGACGATACAAAGGAGAATCTTTTAGGAGAGGTTTCGGCTTATGGGCAGTAAACTGAATTTTACAGTAAAGTGTTTGTTGGGGAATAAGCTAAGGTTCATTCTCACAGTGATCAGCATTGCCGTAGGTGTAACGTCTGTGCTTACGGTAAACTCTGTGAGTACCTTCGGCGCAAAAACAGTATCGGCAGAGCTTGACAGCCTCGGAATGAACGGTCTGATCGTAGCTCCCGAGAATGACGGGACTCAGCTCAAAAGAGAAGAAACCGAAATACTCTCACAGATCGACGGTGTATCCGTCACTGCCCCCGTTACTGTCAACACATCAAAGGTGAGCGCCGATTCGGTCGATTCAACTGCGCTTGTGTGGGGGATAGACGAGAAAGCAAAAGAAGTAGTCAGATTTGAACTGATGTACGGACGGCTAATAGACAAGAGCGACACCATACAAAAACGAAAGGTCTGTATCCTGGAGGAATCTCTCGCCGCAAGCATTTTCGGAAATGAGAACGCAGTCGGCAGACACGTCGATCTTATGAATTCTCCGCATTCAGAGAGCTTTGAAGTGATAGGCATCGTAAAGACAGGAAAGGGCATTATGCAGTCTGTAATGGGGAACTACTTTCCTGCGTTCCTGTATATGCCTTATACAGTTATCTCGGAATCGCCCAATTTCAGTCAGGTATTTGTAAAAGTAAATTCCGACGCAGACACAGCCTCGCTTATCGAAAGGATAAAGACACGTCTTTCAGCAAGCGCATCGGGGAATTTTGCCGTTAAGGATCTTGCAGGACAGAAAAAGTCGTTTGAAAGTATGCTTTCGGCTGTTACAAATGTTCTGACAATAATCGGAGCCGTATCCCTGATCGTAGCAGGAATAAGCATCATGAATATTATGCTGATCTCGGTCAACGAACGGATCAAAGAAATAGGCATAAAAAAATCTATCGGCGCAACATCTTTTGACATACTGCTTGACTTTCTCGCAGAATCGGTTATAATTTCCATTATAGGAACTCTCACGGGAATAATCTCCGCAGTAATTATAATGAAGGTCTGCTCATCGATCTTCGGCATAGATATAACAGTATCCGCTGGCTCAGTATTTGGATCGGTTCTGTTAGCCGTATTGCTCGGCAGTATCTTCGGAATAGTTCCCGCTTACAGAGCTTCACGATACAAGCCTGTAGAGGCGCTGAGAAGGTGATATAAATGTACGCAGCGGTATCATACAGATACAAAACGGTCATACAAAGTCTGAAGTCGATCGGGTTAGAACCGCTTGAAGTCCCGCCGTATAATGATCTGACGGATAACTATGAAAGCTCGCACGCCGATATGCAGGTGCTGAGAATAGAAGACACTCTGTTTTTGCTCAAAAATAACGATAAATTTAACGAGAAAATTCGCAGCAAAACAGAATTAAACGTCAAATATACCGTAGAATTCATAGAGCAATTTTCTTATCCTCAATGCGTTAAGCTCAATGCTGCTGTTGTGGACGGCAGGATCATAGCAAATATGCGATATATTGATCCGATAATCGCCGATAGCTTTCCCGGGTATAAACAGATCCACGTTTCTCAGGGGTACGCAAAATGTTCGTCTGCCGTTGTGTCGGACAGGGCTGTCATTACCTCGGATGAATCGATCTATCAAGCCTGCTTATCTGAGAAGATCGACTGTCTGAAAATATGTGAGGGATATATATCACTGTGCGAACGGTACGGCGGCTTCATCGGCGGAAGCTGCTTTCAGCTGGAAGATACGTTATTCTTTACGGGAAGGATCGAAGATCACCCCGATTGTGACAGGATCAGGTCGTTTTGTTCGGCTCATGGTGTACGAATAAAGTCGCTGACAAATTCACCCCTGACCGATGTCGGGGGAGTAATCATCTTTTAATTAATTGTAACTTTTCGCTGCAGACAGATTTATTAATTATGCTGTCAACATAATATCGGCTTATTGCACTTTAACATAATTTTTTCCTCATAATAACCGAATAATACTATAATGTATTTATTACACAGACCGGGCAGTCCGATCGGATTGTCCGGTCAGGTTTTGCGGATTCTCTTTGAAACTCTGTAAATCATGCTTGACTTATTGCGGGAAGTATGATAAAATTGAAAATGGTTATCAGTTTTGATTGTGTGGAGTGATATTTATGAAGAAAATAATATGTTTAAGCGTGACCCTGTCATTGTTTCTGACGGTATGCAGTGCCTGCTCGGAGGCTGACAAGACAAAATCTGCTAAGAAGGAAATTGTTGTAACCAACTTTGCCGAGTATGATTGGGTGCGAAGCATTGTCGGATCGGACGATGTTTTTGAAATAACCATGCTTGGCGGCGGGGTCGATCTGCACTCATATCAGCCGTCGGCAGCCGATATAATAACGATAACAGATTGTGATATATTTGTATACGTCGGGGGTGAATCTGATAAGTGGGTCGGAGATGTTCTGGGCGGTCAGCATAATGAGAATATGGAGATCCTGAATCTTATTGATATACTCGGCGAAAATGTGAGAACAGAAGAGCATATAGAGGGTATGCAGGAAGAACATTCCCATGACGAGGAAGAAGACAACGAAGAAGAGTTCGATGAGCATGTATGGCTTTCTCTGAAGAACTCGATGATTTTTTGTGACAGCATAGAAGCTGTGCTTGAAAAGCTTGATCCCGATAATAAAGATGTATACAAAAACAATCTGGACAATTACAAAGAAAAATTAGCCGATCTTGATAACAGATATTCCGAAACGGCAGGAAATGCGAAGAGGAACGTTCTGCTGTTTGGCGATAGATTTCCGTTCAGATATATGACCGAGGATTACGATCTTGAATACTATGCCGTTTTTTCGGGCTGTTCCGCTGAAACGGAGGCAAGCTTTGAAACTATCACATTTATGGCGAAAAAAATAGACGAGCTTTCCCTTAATTGTGTAATGACGATAGAGGGATCGGACAAAAAGCTCGCTAAGACTATTATTGAGAATACAAAAACAAAGTCGCAGGAGATACTAACTCTCAACTCAATGCAGTCGGTCACTCTGACAGACATAGAAGGCGGAGAGAGCTATCTTCAGGTGATGGAGGACAACTTGTCTGTGCTGACGAAAGCACTCAACTAAAGGAGAATGAAGATGTCTTTACTCGAAATCAAAGATCTTTCACTGGGTTATGACGGTGAAGTATTAATTGAGAAACTGAATTTCAAAGTGGATAGAGGAGATTATCTCTGCATTGTGGGGGAGAACGGCTCGGGCAAAAGTACGCTTATGAAAACGCTGCTTAACCTTAATTCCCCGATAAAAGGCAGTATCGTTTACGGTGACGGTCTTCATAAAAACGAAATAGGCTATCTTCCGCAGCAAACCCTTGTTCAGAGAGATTTTCCCGCTTCCGTGAAGGAGATCGTTCTGTCGGGCTGCCAGGCAAGGTGCGGATTAAGGCCGTTTTACAATAAAGCAGACAAACAGCTTGCGTTTGACAATATGAAACGACTGGGCATTTCGGAGCTTGCGTCAAAGTGTTACAGAGATCTCTCCGGAGGACAGCAGCAGAGAGTTCTGCTTGCAAGGGCATTGTGTGCAGCAAGGAGTATTTTATTGCTTGACGAGCCTGTTTCGGGACTCGATCCGATCGTCACTGCCGATATGTATGATCTGATAAAAAGCATGAACGATGACGGTATAACGATCATCATGGTTTCTCATGACATTTCCGCTGCGGTAAAGTATGCCGACCATATACTTCATATTGGCGAGAAAATCTTTTTCGGAACAAAAAACGAATACCTAAAAAGCGACATAGGAAGGTTTTTTACATCGGAAAGCAGGGGTGTTGAGAATGCTTGATACGATAATTACATATATGCACTATCCTTTTGTGAGATATGCGTTGATAGTCGGAGTGCTGATCGCACTTTGCTCGTCCTTGTTCGGAGTTATACTTGTCCTGAAAAGATTCTCGTTTATCGGTGATGGATTATCCCATGTCGCATTCGGAGCGATAGCGATCGCGACAGTTATGAAGATAAATAACAGTATGCTTATTGTTCTGCCTATAACCATATTTAGCGCAATTCTGCTGCTGTGCGGCGGGAAGAAGATGAAGATAAAGGGCGACGCTGCGATCGCTATGATCTCCGTTGCCTCGCTTGCGTTCGGTTATCTTCTGATGCACGTCTTTTCTGCATCGTCTAACCTCTCGGGCGACGTGTGCAGCACACTTTTCGGTTCGACATCTATTCTGACGCTGACCCTGTCGGAGGTCTGGCTGTGCGTCGGATTGTCCGCAGCGGTAATAGCGATTTTTATATTATTCTATAATAAAATCTTTGCTGTAACGTTTGATGAGAATTTCGCCAGTGCCTCGGGAACGAGAACGGGTGTATATAATCTTGTACTCGCAACAATAATTGCGGTAATTATTGTTCTCGCTATGAATCTTGTGGGTTCGCTGCTGATCTCTGCGCTTGTAATATTCCCAGCACTGTCGGCAATGAGAATATTCCACCGATTCAAAGCCGTAACGATCTTCTCGGCAGTGATCTCTGTCGTGTGCGCTTTCTGTGGAATCGTTATCTCTATCGCAGCGTCGGCGCCCGTCGGGTCAACTATTGTTGCCGTTGACGCCGTGATGTTTGCTGTTTGCTGCGCAATCGGGAAAATAGCGGGAAGGACAGCGAAATAATACCAGAATATACCTCAAATTTCAGGTAATACACATACTGATATCAGACCAATTATTGCATTAAGGCAGACTTATGTGATAATTGGTTTATTTTTTTGAAAAGGATAATTAAGGAACCACTGATTAATATAATAAAAATCATCATATATATATGTCATAATACACAAAATAGATTAGTTTAAGCTAACTTATTATGATCGAATAAACAAAATTCTTTTATTACATATTTATCGCTTGACTATTTGACGTAAGCGATGTAAAATATACTTAGTTAGGGTTCGCTAACTAAGTATAAAACAGGAGATATGAAATGAGTATAGTAATCGTAGGCGGAAATGACCGAATGGCAACGAGATACAGCGAGATATGCAAGGCATACAATTTTAAGGCAAAAGTTTTTACACAAATGGTCGGGGATTTTGAAAGCAAAATCGGGAAACCTGATCTTATAGCAGTTTTGACAACAACCTGCTCTCATAAGATGCTTGGCAGCGTGAAGCGCAGCTCGGAAAAACGTAGCATTCCTGTCAAGCATATAAATAGTTCAAGCGCAAGCGCTTTAAAGAAAATGCTTGAAGAATATGGAAAGGATAACAATAATGTCGGAACACGATCGTGAGAAATTTGAACAAAAGCTTGCTTTCCACTCTGCACCCACACTGCTTGGTGTAAAATGCGCAAATCTGTTTGCGGTCAAGCAGACCGAACAGCCCGTTTCTGATATAAAGGAATATTTCAGGACATATGTCCCTCTGCAAAGTATTTCTATCAGGATACTTTGCAGGTGCAGAGAGAGGGCGCTCGTTTATATCTATCACAAAGAACTGCTTGAGATGTGGCTTAGCGATGATCGTGTCGCAGAGTATCTGGAGGGCTGCGGCTATGAAAGGGCGCTCTCCCTTGATGAGAAGCTCGATATTCTCGACAGCCGTATCTTGTGTGACAGCTTTCCTCACGAAATAGGAATATTTCTCGGGTATCCTGTCGATGATGTTCTCGGGTTCATAGAAAACGGGGGAGCAAACTATTTGTTCTGCGGCTTCTGGAAGGTTTACAGCAACCCCGAATCCGCAAGAAGAAAGTTTGATAAGTATGTATATTGCAGAAATTATCTGTGCAATAAAATTAAACACGGTGTTGATCTGTATTCAGCCGTGGAAAAATTCAGGAGGAATTGATAATGAAAACAGCAGTAATTTATTGGAGCGGAACAGGCAACACAGAGACAATGGCGAATGCTGTTGCAGAGGGTGCAGGAGTAGACGCTGTCGCAGTTTCGGACTTTTCCGGCAGTGTAGCCGAATATGACGCGCTGGCTCTCGGCTGTCCTGCAATGGGTGACGAGGTTCTTGAAGAGAGTGAGTTTGACCCGTTCTTTACATCTATAGAGGGCGATCTCTCGGGCAAAAAGGTGCTTCTCTTCGGTTCATACGGCTGGGGCGACGGCGAGTGGATGCGCAGCTGGCAGGATCGTGCAAAAGCTGCAGGCGCAGAGATCGTTGGCGGCGAGGGTTACATTGTAAACGATGCTCCGACAGACGATGATCTTGCTAATTTGAAGGCTCTCGCAGCACAGCTTGCATAATCAATGCTGAGCATTAAATTACAGCAATACCAACAGCAGTTCCCGATTTCGATCGGGACTGTTGTGCTGTTCAGAAAAAACCGGAAAGGGGTCGTATTTGATGGATAAGAATTTTTTGGAAATTAGGGGACTTAAACGGACATTCGGGTCGGGAGATACAAAACAAGAGGTTCTCAGAGGGATAGACTTCTCCGTATCAAAGGGCGAATTCTGCGTTCTGCTCGGACCCAGCGGCTCGGGCAAATCGACGCTGCTTAATATTCTGGGAGGTATTGACAGCGCCGACAGCGGTGAGATCATCATAAACGGCGACAAGCTTGCGGATCTCGATGAAAAAGCGCTTACAAATTACAGACGCAGGCACCTCGGCTACGTCTTTCAGATGTACAACCTGATACCCAACCTCAATGTAAAGGAGAATATTGAAACAGGAGCATATCTCTCTGAAAAACCGCTTGATATTGACGAGCTTCTCCAAATACTCGGTCTTTTTGAACACCGATACAAGCTGCCAAATCAGCTTTCGGGAGGTCAGCAGCAGCGTGTTTCTATCGGAAGGGCTATCGTGAAAAACCCCGATATACTTCTTTGCGATGAGCCTACGGGCGCTCTCGACTACACGACCTCAAAGGAGATCCTGCAGCTGATCGAACAGGTCAATCAAAAATATGGCAACACTGTTATTATGGTAACTCACAATGAAGCTATCCGCAATATGGCGGACCATATAGTCAAGCTTCGCGACGGTGTTATCAGAAGCGATATTGTCAACACTTCTAAGATAAGCGCTTGTGAGCTTGAGTGGTAAGGGGGCATTGCTATGAATTACGGAAAGCGTCCCCGAAACCCTCTTTCAAAGCGGCTGTGGAAGGATATTGTCAGAGATTGGAAACGATACATAATGATCTTTTTGATGCTTGTGGTAACGATCGGTTTTGTATCGGGAATGTACGTTGCTAACAACAGCATGATGACCACGATCGAAAATAATAAGGATCTGCTGAAACTGGAGGACGGTAATTTCGAAGTGTCGGAAACACTTGATGCACCCGCAGTTAAAGCGATCGAATCGGGCGAAAAGGCAGATGTTGTGTCTGTTTTCAAGCAGAGAGCTTATAAGGAAGCAGAATCTGAAATCAAGGAAAGCGTGGATGAAGCTGTCCGAGAGAAGGTCGAAGAGCAGGTCAGAACTGCTATACATAACAAGGTGGAAAGCGAGGTCGACAAACAGCTTGCTCCGTTGGCGGCAAACGGCGGAGCTGTTCCCGAAGATATGCGTCAAAAGGCGATAGACGATGCTTTTGACGCCGCTATAGAAAGCAGCTTCGATGATGCGGTAAGTGAAGCGTTCGAGGAAGCTGTGATTTCAGATGAATATAAGGATACTCTTGCAGATGTTACAGAAAAAGCTAAAAAAGAGATAGACAAAAAAATCAATGAAGAGTACGGGGAGTTGTCGGACAGATTTGAGCTTGACGATGATAGCTTTAAGTCTGTGCCCGTCAGGCTGTATCCTCTTTTCTGCCATGAGTGTGATGAAAGCATCGGGCAGCAAAGTACGGGCAGAATACGCATTTATGCCGAGCGAAACGAAGTTGACCTGTATGATCTTCTTGACGGACGCGCGCCTGAAAACGAAAACGAGATTATTATCGACAGAATGCACGCCGATAATGCCCAAATAGAGATCGGAGATACGCTGAAGGTCGGTACAACGGAATTCACCGTTACGGGATTCGCCGCTTTTGTCGATTATAGCACACTGTATGAAAATAATAACGATACTATGTTCGACGCTTTGACATTCGATGTAGGAATGACCACAAATGATGGGTTTGATCGTATTAAAGGCAATACTCACTATAAATATGCATTTGTATATAATGAGAAGCCGAAGGATACCTACGAAGAAAAGACATTCTCCGATAATTTCCTGAAAGCGCTCATTACTCAGACCGCTGTTGCCGACAGCGAACCCGAAATCACGGACTATATTCCTTGTTATGCTAACCATGCTGTCACCTTCGCCCCGAATGACATGGGATCGGATAAGTCGATGGGCGGCGTGCTGCTGTATATTCTGACAGCAGTTCTGGCTTTCGTCTTTGCGGTTACGATTAGCTCTGCGCTTGAAAAGGAATCAACAGTTATAGGCACGCTCAGGTCACTCGGATACACAAAGGGCGAACTTATCCGCTATTATATGAGCGCTCCGATGATCGTTATCTTTGTGTCGGCTATTGTCGGCAACATTCTCGGCTACACCGTATTCAAAAAAATAGTGGTCGCAATGTATTACAATAGTTACAGCCTGCCGACATACAAAACAATCTGGACTCCCGACGCATTTGTAAGGACGACGATCGTCCCGATTATCCTGATGTTTGTGATCAACCTGGCGATAATAACAAGAACGCTGAAGCTGTCGCCGCTGCGTTTTCTTAGACGCGATCTGAAAAATGTAAAGCGTTCAAAGGCGGTACGTCTGCCGAGATGGAGCTTCCTGAAACGTTTCAGACTGCGTGTGTTCATACAGAATCTTCCGAATTACGCTATGCTGTTCGTGGGTATCTGCTTCATAATGCTGTTGCTTTCAATGGCGGTAGGTATGCCGTCTACGCTTAAATTTTATCAGGATTCCGTCACGGATATGATGTTTGCAAACGAACAGGTCATTCTGACTTCGACAGAGGATAAAGACGGAAATGAGATCACCACGAACACAAAGGGAGCGGAGAAATTCTCGATCGGCTCGCTTGATCTCAGAACAGATTCCTTCACCGAAGAGGTGAGCGTTTACGGAATAAACAAGAGCAGCAACTACATAAAGCTCGACGATGAGCTTTTCGGCAATGCCGATCGTGATATGACCCTTGTATACATTTCCAAAGCGTACAGTGAAAAATATAACGTGCATGAAGGCGACACAATTACACTCTCCGAGCAGTATGAGCATAAGGATTACACATGGAAAGTCTATGGTGTATACGATTACTCGGCAGGTGTAGCCGTGTTTATGCCCAATGATACGTTCAACGAGGTTTTTGACCGTGACGAGAAGGATTTCAGCGGGTATATGTCTGACGAGTCTGTGACCGATATAGACGAGGAGTATATCGCAGCAAGACTTACGAGCGACGATATTACGAAGCTTGCCAGACAGCTCGATCACTCGATGGGCAGCTATATGCTTTATTTCCAGTATGTATGCGTGATAGTTGCGTGTATTATTATTTATCTGCTGACTAAGATCATTATCGAGAAGAATGAGGTATCTATCGCTATGACAAAGATTCTCGGCTATACAGATAAAGAAATAGCGTCACTTTATCTGATCACAACAGGTGTGGTCGTTCTCATCTCTGAGCTTGCCGCTTTGGTCATAGGGTATAAGACAATGGAGTTTTTCTGGAAAACAATTATGATGAAGCTTGGCGGCTGGTTTGATTTTGTAATGCTGCCGAGCGGATTTGTTAAGGAATTTCTGCTTGTATTTGCTGCGTATGTCATTATAGCTGCGATCGATTTTGTCAGGATCAAAAGAGTTCCGAAAACACTTGCGCTGAAGAATGTGGAATAATGGCATATTAAGGAACCACTGATTAAATCACGTCCTTCGGACTGAGCACCAAATTTGCTTGCATCTTTTTGTCAAATTGCACTCAAAATCCTTGAAATACGTCATTACTTGACAAATCACGAAATGTGTGTTATTATTTAATCAGTTAAACTGTTGAAGCGGAGATAAAGCTGATGATGCTTGCACAGAGAGCCTGCGATGATGAGAATCAGGTGAAAAACAAGTCAGCAAATGGACCGTCGAGGGCGCAGTCAAATGTTGTCTGTGTATAATCGGATGACAGAGTATTCTGCGACGTTTTGGCATACGTTAGTTGTCGGGGGTATGTTTGTACCCGCTAAGTGTGCAGCGAATTGCTGTGAATCAAGGTGGCACCGCGGATAAAGTCAGTTATTCGTCCTTGACAGATGAAATAATTCTGTCAAGGACTTTTTTATTGCCTGACAGAATCGGAGGTGCTTTTTTTATGCAAATACAACCAAATGTACAAACGATTAAAGAATATGCAAACTGTGGAAAATATGATATTTTTCCTGTAAGTGCCGAGATCCTTTCCGATATATGCACACCGATAGAAGCGGTCAAGATCATGAAGAACCATTCTACTCACTGCTTCATACTCGAATCGGTCGCAAATGACGAAAAATGGGGTCGCTACACCTTCCTCGGATTCGATCCAAAAACGCAGATCACAGCTTTGGGCAGCGATTTGACCATTGGTGATATCGTAATGACGTCGGACGACCCGAGCGTTCAGATCAGACAGCTTCTCTCAAATTACAGAAGCCCGAGGCTTGATTATCTTCCGCCCTTTACGGGAGGACTTGTCGGGTATTTTTCTTATGATTATTTGTCATACAGCGAGAAATTACTTCGGACAAACATTACCGACACGGAGAAATTCAATGATGTCGATCTTATGTTGTTTGACAAGCTGATAGCGTTCGATCATTACAAACAAAAGATTATTCTTATTGTAAACATGAAGCTGTCAGAAGGTGAATCGGGATACAACAAAGCGGTACTTGAACTAAATCAACTCTCAAAAATGCTGATAGACGGAAACAGCATCAACGAACCATCGGGACATATGACAAGTGACGTGTCAGCCCTGTTCGGAAAAGAAGAGTACTGTCAGATGGTCGAAAAGGCGAAAAAACACATTATAGAGGGCGATATATTCCAGATAGTCCTCTCGAACCGTTTCAGCGCAGATTTTGAGGGCAGTCTTATGAACACATATCGTGTGTTGAGGACGCTCAATCCATCGCCGTATATGTTCTACTTTTCAGGCACTGATGTAGAGATCGCAGGAGCCTCGCCCGAAACGCTCGTGAAGCTTGAAAACGGGATTCTGCACACTTTCCCGCTCGCAGGGACACGTCCGAGGGGAAAGACCGAGCAGGAGGATAAAGAACTCGAGAAGGAACTCTTGTCCGACGAAAAGGAGCTTGCCGAGCATAATATGCTTCTCATGTTATGCACATCGGCTCGACAGTCAGCGGTAGGATCAACGAACAATATGATGCGCTCGACGCAATAAGAGCAGTGCTGCCTGCGGGTACTCTGTCGGGAGCGCCGAAGATCAGAGCTTGTCAGCTGATTAATCTTCTTGAGAAAAACAAACGAGGTATTTACGGAGGTGCGATAGGATATATCGACTTCACAGGAAACATGGATGTATGCATTGCGATTCGTATTGCATACAAGAAAAACGGCAAGGTCTTTGTCAGGAGCGGAGCAGGTATCGTTGCAGATTCGATCCCCGAAAAGGAGTATCAGGAATGTATCAACAAGGCCGCTGCGGTCATCGAGGCTCTCGAGCTTGCCCGGGAGGTAAGTTAATGATATTAATAATTGATAATTATGACAGCTTTTCATACAATCTTTATCAGCTTGTCGGAGAGATCCGTCCGGATATTAAGGTGATCAGAAACGATGAGCTGACAGTTAAAGAGATAGGAAATCTGTCGCCGGATCATATAATTATATCGCCCGGACCCGGCAGACCCGAAAAGGCAGGGATCATCGTTGAAGCAGCGTCAACTGTCTGCCAACGTATCCCCACACTCGGCGTATGCCTTGGTCACCAGGCGATATGTCAGGCATACGGCGCAAGGATAACATATGCAAAGCGGCTCATGCACGGCAAGCAGTCGACAATCAAAATAACGGCAGATTCACCGATCTTTAAAGGATTAGGCGAGAGTATGCTTGTTGCGAGGTATCACTCTCTTGCGGCAGATATGAAATCGCTGCCGGACTGTCTTGAAACTACTGCTGTTGCAGAGGACGGAGAAGTAATGGCAGTTCAGCATAAAGAATTCCCCATATACGGTGTACAGTTCCACCCGGAATCTATAATGACTCCCAAAGGAAAACACTTACTTGATAACTTTATTAATGGAGGAGAATAATATGATAAAAGAAGCGATAGTGAAAATAGTCGATAAGCAGGACCTGACTTATGATGAGGCATACAGGGTAATAACCGAGATCATGTCAGGACAGACATCTCCGACGCAGAATGCGGCGTTCCTTGCGGCGCTCTCGACAAAGAGTACAAAGGCTGAAACTATCGACGAGATCACAGGCTGCGCTGCGGCAATGCGTGACGCAGCGATCAGGTTTGAGAATGATTTCGATCTGCTTGAAATAGTTGGTACAGGCGGAGATAATGCGCAGAGCTTCAACATCTCCACAACATCGGCTTTTGTTATCGCAGCGGCAGGGATCAAGGTTGCAAAGCACGGAAACCGGGCAGCGTCTTCTCTCAGCGGTACTGCAGACTGCCTTGAAGCACTCGGTGTTAATATTAACCTTGATCCCGAAAAATGCCGTGAACTGCTCGAAAAGGCAGGCTTCTGCTTCTTCTTCGCACAAAAGTATCACACTTCTATGAAGTATGTCGGCGGCATTCGCAGAGAACTCGGGATCAGAACCGTCTTCAATATCTTGGGACCTCTGACAAACCCTGCATACCCGCAGCATCATCTGCTTGGTGTATATGACCGCTCGCTTGTTGAGCCTGTTGCACAGGTACTGATGAAGCTCGGATCAAAAACAGGAATGGTTGTTTACGGCAATGATAAATTGGACGAAATTTCACTCAGCTCGTCAACTACGGTGTGTGAATATAAGGACGGATGGCTCAAAACATATGAGATAAAGCCCGAACAGTTCGGATTTGAACGCTGTACGAAGGACGATCTTAAAGGCGATACACCCGAAGAGAATGCAAAACTCACCAAGGGAATTCTAAGCGGAGAAATACAGGGGGCTAAAAGGAATGCGGTCCTTATGAATGCAGGCGCAGCGATCTATTTAGGAGGAAAAGCTTCTTCTATGTCAGAAGGCATAGCTTTAGCGGAAGAACTGATAGACAGCGGTAAGGCGCTTGATGTTCTCAACAAAGTAATCGCACTTTCAAATCAGTGAGGTTTATATGACGATACTTGACAGACTTGCAGATTATGCAGGCGAACGTGTTAAAATAAAAAAACAAAGCCGCAGCCTTGACGAAGTACGACAGCTTGCGTTTTCGCTGCCGAAGGGTGATTTTGAATTTGAAAAAGCTCTGAAAAAATCTGATATTGCTTTTATCTGCGAGTGCAAAAAGGCTTCTCCGTCAAAGGGAGTTATTGCAGAAAATTTTCCTTATCTGAAGATCGCCAAGGAATACGAAGCCGCAGGCGCTGATTGTATTTCGGTACTAACAGAACCGAAATGGTTCCTCGGCAGTGATGATTATCTCAGTGAGATCGCCGAAAATGTGACTATCCCTTGCTTGCGGAAGGATTTCACCATAGACGAATATATGATATACGAGGCGAAAATTCTCGGTGCTAAGGCAGTGCTGCTTATCTGTGCGATACTGACTTGTGGGCAGATCAAAAAGTATATAGGGATCTGCGATACTCTCGGTATCTCTGCGCTTGTAGAGGCGCACAGCGAAAGCGAGGTTACTACAGCCGTCAGATGCGGCGCAAGAGTTATCGGCGTAAATAACCGTGATCTCAGGGACTTTTCTGTGAACACAGACAACAGCAGAAAAATGCGTGAGCTGATCCCCGAAAACGTTGTTTTCGTATCTGAAAGCGGCATTAAATCGGCTGATGATATATCTCTGCTGCGTAATGTTGGCGCAGACGCAGTGCTTATCGGTGAAACGCTGATGAGAGCTGATGATAAATCGGCAAAGCTCAGGGAGCTGAAGGGTATATGACAAAAATAAAAATGTGCGGCATGATGAGTCCGTCTGATGTGACCGCCGCCAAGGATATCGGTATTGAATATGCAGGTTTTATTCTGACGAAAGGGTACAGACGTTCTCTTTCATATGACACGTTTTGTATGCTTGCAGGCTTGCTGTCAGAGAGTAATGTGAAAAAAGTCGGCGTATTTGTCGATGAAAGTATAGAAAAAATAGTTGAAGACTTTTCGGAAATGATAGATATTATTCAGCTTCACGGCACGGAGGACGATAATTACATTAACACTCTCAGACAATATACCGATAAGCCGATAATCAAAGCATTCAGAATAAAAGACTGCGATGATGTTACTGCCGCAAACAATTCATCGGCAGATATGATACTGCTTGATTCAGGCGCAGGTACGGGAAAGCTGTTCGATCACGATTATTTATGCGGCATCAGGCGTGATTTTATTCTTGCGGGCGGACTGGATACGGAGAATATCAGCGATATTCTTGAAAGGCTCTCGCCCTATGCCGTTGATGTCAGTTCGGGAATAGAAACAAACGGAAAAAAAGATATTGATAAGATGAGAGCGTTTGCGAACGCAGTCAGGAGGACAAATATGACAAACAAAAAAGGAAGATTCGGTGCGCACGGCGGACAGTATGTACCTGAAACGCTAATGAACGCTATTATTGAGCTTGAAAACGCCTATGAATATTACAAGAACGACCCCGACTTTAATCGTGAACTGACGGAGCTTCTCAATAATTATGCAGGCAGACCGTCGCTGCTGTATTATGCTGAGAAGATGACAAGAGATCTCGGCGGAGCAAAGATATATCTGAAAAGAGAAGACCTGAATCACACAGGTTCACACAAGATCAACAATGTTCTCGGGCAGGCTCTGCTCGCAAAGAAAATGGGTAAAACAAGGCTGATCGCCGAAACAGGCGCAGGACAACACGGTGTTGCAACAGCAACGGCAGCGGCTCTCCTGAACATGGAATGTGTAGTGTTCATGGGCGAGGAGGATACAAAACGTCAGGCGCTGAATGTATATAGAATGAGGCTGCTCGGCTCAAAGGTTGTGCCTGTTACAACGGGTACGGCAACGCTGAAGGACGCTGTATCCGAAGCTATGAGAGAGTGGACTTCACGCATAGATGATACACATTACTGTCTGGGTTCGGTAATGGGACCGCACCCGTTCCCGACAATAGTACGTGATTTTCAGGCTGTGATCTCACGGGAATCAAGGCAGCAGATAATAGACGCAGAGGGAAGACTTCCCGATGCAGTTATCGCTTGTGTAGGCGGAGGGTCAAATGCGATAGGAAGCTTCTATCATTATATAAATGATGAGAATGTGCGCCTGATCGGCTGTGAGGCAGCCGGGCGGGGGATCGACACCTTTGAAACGGCGGCTACCATCAATACAGGCAGAACGGGTATTTTTCACGGTATGAAGTCGTACTTCTGCCAGGACGAGTACGGACAGATAGCTCCAGTATATTCAATTTCTGCAGGACTTGATTATCCCGGAGTAGGTCCTGAACACGCATATCTTCACGATATCGGCAGGGCAGAGTATGTTCCCGTCACTGACGAAGAAGCCGTGAACGCTTTTGAGTATCTGTCACGGACAGAGGGCATTATCCCTGCGATCGAATCGGCTCATGCTGTTGCATATGCAATGAAGCTCGCTCCGACCCTGGATAAGGATAAGATAATGATCATAACTGTTTCGGGCAGAGGAGATAAAGATTGCGCCGCTATTGCAAGATACAGAGGAGAGGATATCTATGAGTAACATAAAGAAAGCATTTGCAAACGGAAAAGCATTCATACCTTTTATAACATGCGGTGATCCCGATCTTGAAACTACCGCCAAAGCTGTGCGTGAAATGGCGAAAAACGGAGCAGCTCTTGTGGAGCTTGGAATTCCGTTTTCTGATCCGACAGCAGAGGGACCCGTGATACAGGGAGCGAATATCCGCGCTCTTGCAGGCGGAGTTACAACGGATAAAGTTTTTGAGCTTGTCTGTGACCTTCGTAAAGATGTGACAATACCCATGGTATTCATGACATATGCCAATGTGGTGTATTCCTACGGGACAGAGAGATTCATGAAGCGGTGCCGTGAAACAGGAATAGACGGTGTTATTCTTCCCGATGTACCTTTTGAGGAGAAGGAGGAGTTTCAGGCTGCCGCAAAAGAGAACGAAATTGATTTTATATCCCTGATCGCCCCGACATCTTCCGACAGAATATCGATGATTGCAAAAGAAGCAGAAGGCTTTATTTATGTGGTATCGAGCCTTGGCGTGACGGGTGTACGCAGTGAGATCAGAACGAATATTGCAGATATAGTAAAGGTGATCCGAGAAAATACAGACACACCGTGCGCAGTGGGCTTCGGCATTTCAAAGCCGGAGCAGGCAAAGGCTATGGCGGCTGTTTCTGACGGAGCTATTGTAGGTTCAGCAATAATCAGGCTGCTTGAACAGTACGGCAAAGACGCAGCACCTTTTATAGGGGAGTATGTCAAGAAAATGAGCGAAGCTGTGAAACAGGCTGACGAATAATAATAATAATAATAATAATATATGCCTGATAAAGCCCTTTATGTTCCACATATTATTAAGGAGATACGATACTATTCTACATATAACTTTGTAGGTGATCGCAGAATTTCCAGTTTCTTCGGATTATCTCAGAAGATATGAAGCAGTTTCTCGTCTTGATCAGAGGGTATCACGATTGGAGTATATCTTATAGGGATACTTCAATCGTGTCATTTTTCTAACGAATATTTATAGGAAACTGCTATGGAGTTTGGAAAGAGAAAATATGGGTTAGTTAGTATATCATTACCTTTATATTAATGACTTTGGAGAAATGATTGAGTGAATGATTCAAAAACGGTGATCAATATCATATGATCATTTGTGCTATATCAGTCCATGATAATATATTGGAGGTCATTCGTTTTTAGATGTGAACCTACCTGCGTGAATTTGGATTATAACGGCAGATAGTAATGACAGTAAAATCCTATAAGTAAAAGGAATAATTCTGACTTTTTGAAGGTTCAATCCCAAATTTTGTGTAAACACCAAAACCGGTGCAAAACAGAATCAAAATATATAGTGGCGGCAGCGGCTTTGTCCGATGCCGCCTATTTG
>OMYH01000088.1 GCA_900315255.1 uncultured Eubacteriales bacterium
CCCCCTCATCCGACGGCTAAAGCCGCCACCTTCTCCCGAGGGAGAAGGCTGTTATGCGGGAAAGTCTATCGGTAACAATAAAGCAGGACGGAATTTGCCCGTCGCCGTGCGGCGACCGCCGACCCCCTTCATGATTGGCGATAAAAAATAAACATAATGTGCGGAAAAGACTATAGTTAACAATAAATTCAGACGGAACTTGCCTGTCGGCGCTCGCCGACCGCCGACCCGTCATGCTTTATCCTCTTTAAGTTTTCAGTTATCATGACCGAACACAGTCTGATACCTCACAATCATTGCACACTGCACATTGAAATAAGTTCATTAAATTGACAAACATCGGATAATTTGTTATAATATATCGGAATAGAATTCAAATAACAGTAAGGACGGTGATTTTTTGAAAAAGCTGATCTTCACACTTTCAACCATAAATGCAGTGCTCAACGCACTGGTCATAGCAATTTTCATGGAGCCGGAAATAATAGTGCTGTATAAGCTCGACGGTACTCCCGGAATAACGAGCAGCCGATGGTGGTTTCTGATATACGTCGTGCTTCCGCTGATCGTGTCGGCGATCTTTTTTATAAGAGATCGCATTCGTGAGTGCGCCGACTCAAAACAGCGAAGCGACTCATCGAATGACCCGATCGAGGATCTTTTGTCAGGCAAGCTTCCGCAGAATTACAACACACTTCTCATGACGGTGTGGATACTTGCGATCATAAGCTGGATCATGACAGGTATCGCTCTGAACAATATACAGAACATAAGCGTTATCATTCCTTCGATAATCGTTATAATGCTAAGCGCAGTGACGATATTCATCACGAGCATTTACAACTCTGCAGCGCCTAACTCTGTGTGCGGAATTAAACTCAAATGGCTGGAGCATAACAAAAAGGCTGCCCGCCGTGCGAACAAAATCTCTATGTACTTAGGCGTTATGTCGGGCATGATAGGTGTTCTGCTTGCGGCATGGTCGCTTGTTATTTCAAGTAACCTGCCCAACTGTATTGCGATAGCCGAGCTTGTGACAGTATCATATGTTCTTCCGATATCTGTTTCATATGTGCTTGCAAAGAAGAATAAACGGTACGGAAAATCATAGAATTCCGACTGTTATCTGCAAAATCAACAAAAAGTCGCAAAACATAATAATAAGTTTTTATTGCGCAATATTCTTTTATAGCTTGATAAAAAAGTCATATTGTGATAAAATTGTTGAGGATTAAACCGTTGTTTGCGGTATCGTCAATTTCGGTAAGGAGATGTATAATAATATGAACTCTACAGAAATAAACGAGCTCAGTATCATTGCCTGTAAAGCAAGGCTGTACGCTTTAGAGGGGATTTTCAATGCTAAGTCGGGGCATCCGGGCGGATCTTTCTCCGCAGCGGATATTTACACATATCTCTACTATAAAGAGATGAATGTTGACCCCGCCAACCCCCAGAACCCCGACAGAGACAGGTTTGTGTTGTCGAAGGGTCACTGCTGCCCGTCGCTTTATGCGGTGCTCGCTATGAAGGGATTCTTCCCTGTTGAAGAGCTTCCTAAGCTTCGCAAGGTAGGCGCAATGCTACAGGGTCACCCCGACATGAAGAGTACACCGGGTATCGACATGAGCTCGGGCTCGCTCGGACAGGGTATCTCGGCAGCCTGCGGAATGGCTCTTGCAGGCAAGCTTGACAATAAGGATTACAGAGTATATACACTCCTCGGCGACGGCGAGTGTGAAGAGGGTCAGGTCTGGGAGGCGCTGATGTTTGCCGCTCACAAGGGACTTGACAATCTTTGTGCAATAATCGACTGCAACGGTTTGCAGATCGACGGTACGGTTGCAGAAGTCGGCGGTCTTGAACCCCTTGACAAGAAGCTTGAGGCATTCGGCTTTGAGGTGTTCAGAATGGACGGTCACGACTTTAACAGCATAGAGGAAGCCATAAATGCTGCAAAGGCAGTTTCGGGCAAGCCCCAGGCTATCATTGCTGCCACCGTTAAAGGCAAGGGCGTTTCATATATGGAGAACAAGGTCAACTGGCACGGCGCTGCTCCGAATGCCGAGCTTTATGAAGTCGGCAGAAAAGAGCTGCTTGAAACTCTTGCAGAATTGGGAGGTACACTATAATGGCAGAGATGGTTGTAAAGGCTACGAGAGAGAGCTTCGGCGAGGCACTCTGTGAGCTTGCAAAAACAAACAAAGACATAGTTGTACTTGACGCAGACCTGGCTGCTGCTACAAAGACATCGATATTCCAGAAGGCATATCCCGACAGATTCTTCGACTGCGGAATCGCAGAGGGCAACATGATGGGCGTGGCTGCAGGTCTTGCGGCTTGCGGAAAGATCCCGTTTGCGGCGTCTTTCGCTATGTTTGCAACGGGAAGAGCTTTTGAGCAGATACGCAATTCGATAGCATACCCGAATCTCAACGTGAAGATCGCAGGTTCTCACGCAGGCATATCAACAGGTGAAGACGGAGCTACTCACCAGTGCATAGAGGATATCGCTATCATGAGAGCTATCCCCCACATGACGGTGATCAATCCTGCCGATCACTATGAGATGATAGGCGCAGTTAAGGCTGCTTTGGAGCATGACGGCCCCGTATACATCAGACTCGGCAGACTTGCAATAGAGAGTGTCAACAACAATGATGACTATAAATTCGAGCTTGGAAAGGGTATCACACTTCGTGACGGCAAGGACGTGACCATTGTCGCAACGGGTCTTGTTGTAAGAGAAGCAGCGCTTGCTGCAGAGGAGCTTGCCAAAGAGGGTATCGACGCAAGAGTTATCAATATCCACACGATCAAGCCTATCGACAAGGAGCTGCTTGTTAAGGCAGCGAAGGAAACAGGCAGGATCATCACATTCGAGGAGCACAACGTTATCGGCGGCTTAGGCGACGCTGTTCTCTCCGCTATCAGCGAGGAGTGCCCCGTTCCCGTAAAGAAATGCGGTGTATACGACAGATTCGGATATTCGGGTCCCGCAAAGGAGCTGCTTGAAATATTCGGACTCACAGCACCCGGTGTTGCAAGAGAAGTAAAGGCTTTTCTCGGAAAGTAATATAATAATATCTAATAATAATTACAACTCCCGTACCGTTTTTGGTACGGGAGTTTTTGTGTGTAATCTTTGATGTATTAATTGATTATCTCCAAATACTCGCCCGGAATACTGTCGGCGAGAAATATCTTTTCGTTACCTCTGTAAAAGACTATACCGTTTTCTCGGGCTTTCCTTGTGTCTATCCGCAATATGACAGGGTCATTATCTCTTCTTTTCCCAACGGACAAAGCGGTCGGAATATCGGCAGACAAATGCACATACTGTCTGCCCATAGGCTTCAGCCCCTCTCTCATGATCGTGTCGATCGCCCTGTGTGTCGTTCCGTGGTAGAGTACATCGGGCGGTGTGGTCTGTTCCTTTGAGATGTGCATGGGTACGGAATGACCGTATAATGCCCTTATCTTATCGCCCCGTATCTCGTGCCTTTTTTTCTCGGAGCAGGCGATAATATGTTCAAGATCGTCCACGGTGACAGGTCGCGAATAGCCGCTGCCTTCGTTGACAGCAAAAAGAAGCTGTTCTACCGGGACAAAGCCCTCGCTGTCAAGCTCCAATTCATACTCCCACGGTGCGTGACGGAGAGCGTAGGAGATTTCCTTGCTCAACTTTGTGTAGTCCATTTATGCGTTCTCCTTTCTTAGAGCCTCAACAGCCTTGATCAATTCCGGGTCGGTTTCAGTAGTGTAGCTGTCATCTGCCCACAGATCAGCTTTTATCCCTGCTGCTTCAAGCAGTCCGTATGAAACATCGTCCATAATCTGAGCGTTATACTTTACAGGGTTAAGATCAAATATATCGTAAAGATAAGCGAGGAACTTATAAGGTTCTTCTATTCTATGGTTATGACCACCGTAGATTTCAAACCATGTGGCGAAACTAAGTGCTTCTTCTACAGTATGGCAGTTCTCATACATATAGGTTTTCCAACTTTCAAATACTGCCTTCCAACCATATTTTGAAATTGCGCTATCAGCTTTCTCGACAAGTGAATCATAGAGAGCGTCAGTTGCATCGCCGCCATCAAGCACTTCTACAGCATTTCGGCTGAAAAGATCAATTGTGATAGAATCAAGATAACTGTTCATCGTGCTCTGCTTTCCTCAGTTTCTCTACCTCTGCAATGATAACAGGATCCTTTTCGGGTATATAGTTGGTATTCCAAAATGGATCATGACTTTTATCCTTTTCTGTAGATAATAAATCCTTAACTAAGCTATCCATTATGTCTATTGCATCATAGGAATATGTGTCAAGATTCATTCTGTAGTAAAGATATCCTAAAAAAGCATACGGAGAATCAACTTTTTTAGGACTATAGCAATTATATCCCCAATACATATGAGCAAAATTACAGGCTGAATCTCCATCAAGACATTCTGAACGCAAGTATTTGTCTATAGACTCAAAAACAAGATTCCAACCATAATCATTGACAAGATTATCATACCTTTCTTGTAACTCTTCCTCTTTTTCATCTGTAAGTTCCTCGTCCCAAGGACGATTAAACAAAAAAATGATCTCACGATATAATTCTGACTTGTTCATAATTACCTCCATTTAAAGCCTTTGTCAAACACTTCCGGATTTGTATCATAAAGCTTTTTCAATGCTTTATACACCTTCTCCATAGATTTTTTGTTAGGTCGAAAATGTCCGCTGTTATTATCGACACTAAAGATTTTTCCTTTGTGAAACGTAATCATTCCGGCACACTGAACTTGCGGATCTTTTCCGCCGATAAGTGTTGGGTGCGGAGCTCGTTTACGCTTTTCCGGATGATTGGGATTTGCACGTTTGCCGATAATGATAGTATCATTTTCATCTAAAACATACGTGATAGAACCATCTTGTCTTTTTCCATCTACAACAACTCTATTTACATCGATAGCATCCTCTAAAGACGTTGCGGTTGGATTATGAAAATACCCTTTTCGAGAATCATAAATATCCGCATCTAACCTATCGTTTTCAAGAGTTGCATCTACAACATGGTATGTTGGTGCATAAGGCTGAGAGCCACTAAAACCGCTATTGTTGCTTCCATAAGGTCCGTTGCTACCACTACCCATCAGTTCTCACCTCCGTTATGGACATAGGTTGTCCAGTCGGGATAATGAACAAACTTCGTTGTATTTCGGTAGTCATCAAACACAACATTTGGCATAGCACCGTGAACAAGTACAACAACAGGCTCAAGTGTTTCAAGCATAGCTTCCAGTCCGGCTTTTAGATGATATTTGTCATCTCTTGTCTTTGCACACCCATAAGGACTGATCGCAAGTATACTATGCTTTTCAACGCCGAGAAAGGCAACTTTCTCGGGAAAAACATCTGTCGTATACGTTAAGCTGTTTCCCCAACGAATATGCGGGATCACATAGATACCCTTTCGCTGATAGTAACTGCCAATGGCTCTGCTGCGATATACATTTGTGACTTGAACTGCATAAGGAGCATTGCGATAAAGAGAGCAGTCCATGCTAATAAAAATATGATTCCTAAAGTCGTCAATATGATCATCAGGATTGATCAGCAGATCAGAAAACTCCTGATCATTCTCATATGTAGCAATTGCATCCTCAAAGGCATACGCCCTATCAAGCTTTGAAAAGGGAACTACTCTATGAGGAATAATGATTTCTTTGGGCTTCTTAAGGAGACACTGATTAAATTGAGTGCCGAAGTTGCGCCGTCAGATTTTTAGGCAAATTGTGCGAAAAATCCACAGGAATACTGACGTATTTCAAGGATTCAAGGATTTTGAGTGCAATTTGACAAAAAGATGCAAGCAAATTTGGTGCTAAGTCCGAAGGACGTGATTTAATCAGTGGTTCCTTAATAACAGGAATACCAAAAAAAACATCAAAATCCGCTCCTCTCACAAGTTCGGGATTCATGCCGTCATCAATAACGGCTTTTCTTGTTTTTAAATACAAAAAAATTCACCTCGGAAATAAAAATTGAGACACTTGTCCCTTAATTATAATGTTTCCGAAGTATCATTATTGTGAATTGTCGAGGTTCAAATAACAACACTCGGAAACATAGGTTGACATAGAATATTCCGTATTTCTGAGAAAACAGAATATAAAATGTCAATAAGTCACAAATGAGTTAATGGTAAAAAATTGCAAAAAACAGGTAATTTTATTGTGCAATTCTCCAAAATATAAGTTACTTATTGACAATCGATCCGAGCATATGTTAAAATAAACGTGTCGAGGTTCAAGTAACAATGCTTGGATCGAACTGTGTTGATTGTTCCACCAATCAGCACAGTTCTTTTTTGTTGAACACAATCAACTAAACCACTCCTTTTTAAATAAATATTATCTATTATACCATAATGTTCCAGAAAAAGCAAGTGCTGTTTTTTTGAAAAAATATGCTAATTTTTGATATTTTTATAAACTGATTAATTTCCCATACAGTCATAGGCTATATGGGAATCTTTTTTTAATCTTTGATGTATTAATTGATTATCTCCAAATACTCGCCCGGAATACTGTCGGCGAGAAATATCTTTTCGTTACCGCTGTAAAAGACTATACCGTTTTAGAGAATAAACTTGTTGCAAGCAAACAAGTAATAATCATCTTAATTTGTGAACGCATAACAGAAGCGGGCGTGTGTCCGCTAAAACAGCGTGAGCTGATTGTCGATCCAACTCTCCTGCTTTGCCTGATGAACAACCTCGCCGTCCTGCAGCCTTCCAACCAACAGCGGCGACTCGGGATCATGCAGTTTCATATTTCGCCTGACATTATCATGATCGTAGTTTGCGTAACAATATCTGCAGAAATTGCCGCAGGTATCATATTCGCCTATATCCGTGCCGAGTACACAAGCGCATTCACCTCGCTGCGGCTTCTTATTCGGTATGTTCAGCCTGCTGCTTATCGCCGCTTCAAAGGTCTGTTTCGTCATGCAGCCCGTGCAGTCCACTCCATACGCGGCAAGCTCGCTGCCCTCTCCACAGGCTTTTATATTTATTCCGTAACGCTTGCCGATCTGCGCAAATGCCTTCCCTATTGTTATTCGCTCCTGCTGCGAAACCGTGCGTACCTCGGGAAAATTGTGTTTCACCTTTTCATACAGGTCTATGAAGCTGATAACGCAGTCGTTCGTGTATCCCGAAAGTGTTTTGCACATCTGCTCAAACTCTCCGATATGACGATCAACCGTGTATGTATCGCTGATAAATATCGGGTCATAACGCCAGCCAACGCAGTCCTTGCCGAGAACTCCTGACAGCCTGATGAGATCACCCATGACCTTTTCCTTTGACGTAACATTCGGCTCAATCTCTTTGCCGTAAGGCGTGATAGTCACAAACCAATACTGTCGGAAGCAACTAAGCTCCCCAAGATATTTCAGCATAGGCTCAGGATTTTTTGTACAAAAGGCGAGGCAGTCCACAACATCGGGAGAAAGCTCATATCGGGTCACCCAATCGGGGCGGTAAGGATTCCTGACAAGCACAAATCCCGCGCGTATCCTGTTCATGAACCATTCAGAATAAAAGCTCGGAATATCTGTTCGCATACCTGTGTTAATTATCACTTTTGCCGCCCTCCTCTTAAACATAATTTCTCTTTTGATTTTACTATCCAAGGATCTCTTTTCTTCCCTATGTACTCCTTGTTTTTTGATTATGCCAAGCTCCCGATAAAGTGTAATAAATAATAAAAAATTATCATGCATAACACCAAGCGACAATATTCATGATGCTGTCCGATCCCCGAAAGGTTATATAATTTTACGGGGCAAAGCCTTATCTTGAGACTTGATTTTCTTTACGAATATTTTTCACCAGGGCAATAACATAAACTACCGCCAATGATAATGCCGCAGCAATACCGCAGGGGTATGCGATCGAACCTGAGAGCCTGAAACCCTCGTCTGCAACAAGTATATATGTAACGCTGACCGCTGTCATGAATACGGCGGGCAAAGCAGTCAGAAGAGATGAGATCTTCTTTTTGTTTGTCTTCATCAGATACGATGTTGCGACCCAGAGCGATACCATCGCAAGAGTCTGATTGCTCCAGGAGAAATACCTCCATAGCACATTGAAGTCAAGCTGCGTCAGAAGCGCACCCAGACCCAGCAGCGGCACAGTGATGATCAGGCGGTTTTTGATCGGCTTCTGATCGAGCTTCGTCCACTCTGCAAGGATAAGACGGGCGCTTCTGAATGCCGTATCTCCCGATGTTATCGGGCAAACTACAACGCCGACTATTGCAAGGATACCGCCGACAGTGCCGAGCATTCCTGTTGATATGTCATATACCACACCCGACTGTCCGAGTTCGCCAAGCTTCTCTGTGAGAATATGCGTAGTTCCGTAAAAAGCCACGCCGCCTGCCGCCCACACAAGGGCGATGACTGATTCCGCTATCATAGCTCCGTAGAAGACCTTCTTGCCTTCTTTTTCTGACATAATGCATTTTGCGATCATGGGCGACTGTGTTGCATGGAAACCCGAAATTGCGCCGCAGGCAACCGTAACAAACATGAACGGCCACACCGGCAGACCATCGGGGTGGAGATTCTCAAGAGATATTTCGGGGATAGTATATCCGCCCACAGCAATACCGCCGATTATGCTTGCAGCCATTACAATAAGAATAATTCCGAACACGGGGTAGATCTTTCCTATAACTTTATCTATAGGCACAAGCGTTGCGATTATATAATATATAAGGATAGCCACTATCCAGAATGTGTTATTGAGCTTCTCGGGTGTCAGACGGGCGATCAGCTCGGCAGGACTGTTCACAAAGACAGTACCCGTCAGCAGCAGAAGGATCACCGAAAAGACACGCATTATCCATTTTGCGGCAGAACCGAGATAGATACCCGAAAGCTCGGCTATCGATTTTCCGTCATGACGTGACGAGATCATTCCGGTCATGTAATCATGGACTGCGCCGCCGAGAACTGCGCCGAATATTATCCAGAGAAACACCACAGGTCCGAAGCACGCGCCCATCAGCGCGCCGAAGATCGGCCCTGTACCTGCTATATTCAGCAGCTGAACGAGAAACGCTTTCCATGTTTTCATAGGCACACAGTCGACTCCGTCGTTTATTCTGACGGCAGGGGTCTGTCTGTCATCGGGTGAAAAAACCTTCTCCGTAAGCCTGCCGTAGGTCAGATATCCCACAACAAGCACAGCGATTGAGATCAGAAACGAGATCATTATACACAACTCCTTTTTAAGGAACCACTGATTAAATCACGTCCTTCGGACTGAGCACCAAATTTGCTTGCATCTTTAGTCTCGCCTGCCGGCTCGATCGGTGCTTCTGCTGCG
>OMYH01000095.1 GCA_900315255.1 uncultured Eubacteriales bacterium
TAGTACTTTACCGCTGCTTCTTTTAAATCTTTGCTTTTACTCATGCTTTTTATTGTAACTCATATCTCTCCTTATTTCAAGTTGATTAACTATATACTCCTATTTCAATTTCTCCGAATGAAGCACAATTCCTTGAAACGAGAAAATTTCAGATAGATGAAATAGCCCGTATATTTCGTGTGCCTCCGCATATGGTCGGTGATCTGGAACGCAGTACCTTTTCCAATATTGAAAATATGTCGCTGGAGTTTGTCAAATACACGCTTGCACCCTGGGTGACAAGGTGGGAGCAGAGCCTTTCACGCTGTGTTTTTAATGATGAAGAAAAGCGGCAGTTGTTTTTCAAATTCAATGTTGACGGTTTGCTGCGCGGCGATTATCAGAGCAGAATGAACGGTTACGCAACGGCACGACAGAACGGCTGGATGTCGGCGAATGATATCCGTGCCTTAGAAAATCAGGATATGATACCAGAGGAGGAAGGCGGCAACCTATACCTCATCAACGGCAATATGCTGCCCCTGAAACAAGCAGGAGCAGCTTACAAACAAAACAATAACAACATATCAGAAGGAGGTTGAATATGAATAAATTCTGGATATGGAAGAAACAAAAGGTCATCAATCAGGACGGCGGCGAGGGTGTTGAAAGAGTCCTTGAGCTGCGTGGAACTATAGCAAGCGAATCATGGTACGATGACGATGTGACGCCTAAGATGTTCAAAGAAGAGCTGCTTTCCGGCAGCGGAGATATTACGGTCTACATCAATTCTCCGGGCGGAGATTGCGTGGCAGTGGCGCAGATATACAATATGCTGTCCGAATATCCTGGCAAAGTCACTGTGAAAATTGATGCAATTGCAGCGAGTGCAGCATCTGTTATCGCAATGTCAGGAGATACAGTCCTGATGTCACCATGCGCTGTCCTTATGATCCACAATCCCGCCACAATCGCATTCGGAGATCATAACGAGATGCAGAAGGCTATCGATATGCTTGAGGAAGTCAAGGAGAGCATCATCAACGCTTATCAGATGAAAACAGGTCTGTCCAGAGCAAAGCTGTCAAAGCTGATGGAGGCGGAAACCTGGATGTCAGCACATAAGGCTGTAGAGCTTGGCTTTGCAGACGATATCTTCGGAAAGAAAAACGATAAATCTTCCGAAGAAGAGGAGCAGGAAGATGACGAAACCAATCAAGAAAATACACCAAACGAGGATGAAGATGATGAAGAGGAGCAGAAGAATGCGACCTCTTTTTTATTTTCTCGCAAAGCTGTCAATGCAAGTCTGCTGAACAAGCTGACAAAGAAAAACACAGAAAACGGTCATTCTGTCGCTGAGATATTTGACCGTCTGGATACAATTCAGAAATTTATATGAGGGGGTTTTTATATGACAGACAGAGAAAAAATGCTTGATAAGGCTCTGACCTATATCGGAAAGGACGGATACTATGTATGCCGCACAAAGCTGCGTCTCGGCGCAGTTTACGACTGGTGCGCTTTTGCTGTGTCCGCTATCATGAAGGACTGCGGATTTATTGGCAAATACATAAAGTCCGTTGAGGGCGGTGCAGGTAGTATTCCCCGTGCATCTGACGGAAAGTACGGCACCTGGTTCAAAAAGGGCACGATGCCGCCGCAACCTGGCGATTTGATTTTTCTTCGCTATGCCGATTATCCGCAGCAGGATAAATACTTCTGCGACCACATCGGCATTGTGGAAAATGTGAACGGCAGCGAGATCACAACCCTTGAAAGCAATGTGGACGGATACGGCTACAACTGGGCAAGCACATCTTCATTTAAGAGGAAAACGAGAAGTCTGAACGACAGCAATGTTTACGCTTTTTACCGTCCCAAGTGGCAGGGCAGCACGTCTACAGGAACAACGAGCGGAAAGAAGTCTGTGGACGAGCTTGCGAAGGAAGTCATTCAGGGTAAATGGTCTGCCGGAGATGAGCGTAAGACAAAGCTGACCGCAGCTGGATATGATTATTCCGCCGTGCAGAACAGGGTCAATGAACTGATGTCCGGCTCAACACAGAAGAAGTCTGTGGAGACCCTCGCCCGTGAGGTTATTCAGGGTAAGTGGGGCAACGGTGAGGAGCGCAGACAGAAGCTCACAGCCGCAGGCTATAACTATTCTGCCGTGCAGAGCAGAGTCAATGAACTGATGAAATAAGGAGGAATCTGACTATGACTATTATGCAGATGATTGAAAAAAGGAATAAAGCAATCGAGGCAGCCCGTGCTTTTGCGGCTGCCCATAAGAATGAAAACAATACTCTTAACGATGCCGATTATGCGGAATACGAGCAGATGGAAAAGGAAATACAGGATATTTCCCGTGAGATCAGCCGTATGCAGAGAGAGGACGCTTTGGAGCAGGAGCTGAACAAGCCGGTAAACACTCCGCTTACCTCAAAGCCCTTTAAGGGTGAGATCGGCGGCACAGGCAGAGCAAGCGAGGAATACAGAAAGGCTATGCTCGGAGCGCTCCGCAGCAATTTTTCTGATGTTTCAAATGTTCTTCGTGAAGGCTCGGATGCTGACGACGGCTACCTTGTACCGGAGGAATATGACAAGAGAATAATCGATGTGCTGAACGGCGAAAATATCATGCGTACACTCGGCACGAAGATAAAGACCAGCGGTGATCATAAGATCAATGTAGCTGCGACAAAGCCTGCGGCATCGTGGATAGATGAAGGTGAACCTCTTGTATGGGGTGATGCGACCTTTGATCAGATACTGCTTGATGCTCACAAGCTCCATGTGGCTATTAAAGTTACCGAGGAACTTCTCTATGATAATTCCTTCGGTCTGGAGAATTACATCATCGCACAGTTTGGTAAGGCTCTCGCAAACGCCGAAGAGGATGCTTTCCTTAACGGTAACGGCAGAGGCAGACCTACAGGCATTTTTGCAGCAACGGGCGGCGGTGTTATTTCCGGCACAACTACCACTCTCAAAGGTGACGATATAATCAATCTCGTTTACGCCCTTAAGCGTCCGTACCGTAAGAAGGCGGCGTTCATTATGAACGATAAGATTTTAGCAACTGTCCGTACCCTTAAGGATTCCGAGGGGCAGTATCTGTGGCAGCAGTCATTTAAGGACGGTGAGCCTGAAAGATTGGCGGGATATCCTGTCTATACTTCCGAGTATGCGCCGAACAATATGATCTCATTCGGTGATTACAGCTATTACAATATCGGCGACAGAGGTACCCGTTCCTTTAAGAAACTGACTGAGCTTTTTGCCGGAAATGATATGGTAGGATTTGTTGCAAAGGAGCGTGTTGACGGAAAGCTGGTACTGCCCGAAGCCGTGCAGATACTTAAAATCGGCGGCACTACCGGAAAGGTGACTAAGCCCTGATGAGGTGATTGCATGACTGTATCTCTTAAGGAAGTAAAAAAATTTCTTCGGGTAGATCATAACGATGACGATTCGCTTATCCGCAGCTACATTTATGCTGCGGAGGCGCTTTGTCTGGACATTCTGCGGACAGACGACATCACGATACTGAAATCAGTAAAGAACGCAAAAATAGCGGTGCTTTATGCAATCGCATATTTTTACGAACACAGAGAAGAAGCTGATTACAAGGCTCTGACAATTTCACTCAGAGCCTTGCTTTTCGGCAACAGGAAGGAGGAATTTTAATGCAGATATCATTGCTTAACGAAAGAATAACCTTTCAGAGAAATGTTATCCTGACCGACCGTATCGGAAACCATATGAGCAGCTGGAATGATGAGTTTTCCTGCTATGCGACCATTGGCGGCGAAAGCGGCAAGGAAACGGCTGTGGCGGGGACAACTGTTGAGAATACGGATATTTCATTTACCGTCCGTTGGTGCGCTCTGGCGGCGACTGTCAGCACCACAGGCTACCGCATTATGTTCAAGAACGAGATCTATGACATCGTTTCTATTGACCATATGAACTACAAAAAGAAGTGCATCAAGTTCCGCTGCAGAAAGGCACGGCGATAGCATGAGCAAAACTGTAAAAATTGAGGAGCTTGCGGGTGAGGTCATGAAGGGACTGACCGAGTATTCCAAACTTGCCACATCCGATATGAAGAAGGCAGTCAGAAAAGCCGGAAATGAAGTTCGCAGTGAGATACAAGCCAATGCTCCGAAGGATACGGGAGCTTATGCAAAAAGCTGGGCTGTTAAGAAAATGAAAGAATCCTCCGAAAAGTTAGAGGTAGTTGTTCATTCAAAAAACAGATATCAGCTTGCACACCTTTTGGAATATGGTCATGCTCTCCGTGGCGGCGGCAGAGCAAAAGCCAAACCGCATATCGCGCCTGCTGAGGAGCATGGCGTTGAAGGGTTTGAAAACGCTATAGAAAGGGCTTTGAAAGGGTGATGCTATGGATAAGATAATATCAATATTAAACGAGATCGGACTGCCCTACGCATATCATCACTTTGCAGAAGGGGACGGGTGTCCAGTGGACACCTCTCAGCCACAGGCTGAGAAGTCCCGACCGAGCCGGCAGGCGAGACAAAGTCCGAACCCGCCTTTTATCTGTTATCTTCTGCCGAACAGCGACAATTTTGCTGCTGACGGCAGGGTCTATTATAAAATCAACGATGTACATATCGAACTATATACAGACTTCAAAAACACGGAGCTTGAGCTAAAAGTTGAAGAAGTGCTTGACCGCTATAACATCTTCTACAACAAGTCCGAAGTCTGGATAGACAGCGAAAAGCTGTACGAGGTGGTGTATTCTTATGAGATTGGGGGAACCGATAATGCCGAATAAAAAGAATAAGGTCAAATTCAATATATGCAATGTGCATTATGCCATTGTAAAATTGAACACTGACGGAACAGCGACCTTTGAAAAACCTGTACCCATGCCGGGTGCTGTGTCGCTGTCACTTGACCCGAACGGTGAGCCTAAAAACTTCTATGCCGACGGGTACGCCTATTACACTATAAGTAATAATATGGGGTATGATGGGGATATCGAATTGGCTCTTATCCCTGAGAGCTTCCGCAGAGATGTTCTTAAGGAAACAATCGACAGCAACGGAGTGCTTATCGAAAACTCAAATGTGGAGACTGAGGGCAACACCGCATAATTCAACAAACAATTAAGTGATAAGCCGGTTTTGCGAAAATGGTTGTGAAAAACTTAGGTTTTCCGTTTTTGCGGTATGCTTATT
>OMYH01000011.1 GCA_900315255.1 uncultured Eubacteriales bacterium
GATGTGCGGCGATTAATGTTGTTTCTGATTATGTCGGGCGGAAATACAAGCAGGCGTGTGCCTGCCACTGCGTGACATCTTCTCCTCAAGGAGAAGACTATGTTATGCTTCTTCCCGAGAATTATATAACACAGCATGATTCCACATAATAAGTTTATTTCTAATCGCCAATCATGAGGGGGCGGCGTGTGCCCGGCACTTTACTAAGTCGTTACCCGCAGTAAAGCTTCTACGCGGAGAAGAATTACGTATCAAAGAAAGCATGACGGAAATACCCGCAGCCGTGCGGCTGCCATGAGTCTCACCTCCCCTAAGGACTGTAAGTTATATGAGATAATTGGAAGAAACCCGCATGGAATCAGGGGTTTTTCAATTTTCTCATGGTGAGACAATTGGGAGATTTTATGAGATTCATGAGAATAATGTGACTTTGTCATCAATTGTCTCACGTGAAAGAAGGTTGAGAAAATTGAATAGACCCGCATAGAATCAGGGTTTTTCTCAATTGTCTCATTTAAAACATTGTGATAATTCCATGTCCTGTATTAGCTCAAAGTCTATAATAATAAAAAACACGCTGCTGTAAGGCATTAAAAACAAACGTCGATATCCCCCTCCTCGGTAGGTGCTTCTGCTTTGCAGAGGTGTCCGCCGAAGCAACCCTTTACCTCCATTAAAAGTATGTCGTAAGTTCTAATTGAGAATCAGAATAAAGCAAAAAAGAAACGGTACAAGAAACAAATCTTGTACCGTGATCTTTTAGATTAAATTGTATGTCTGTTACTGCATTGATAGTCTTATCTGACTGTCATTTGCGGTTAAGAAACCTTAAATCCCGTTGCTGCTTCAAGAATCGCAAGTGCGTCATACAGGTTAACTTCACCATCTCTGTTGTAGTCAGCGTTGATGAATGAAAAATCTCCAACATTTGCACCTACGAGATAACGCTGAATGTAGAGTGCGTCTATTGCTGTGACCTTTCCGTCCTTATTGACATCACCGATCAAGAATGTAACGTCGGCTTCTTTGTCTTCCTTAACGTCAGTTTCTTCGTCCTGCTCGTCAAGTGCTTCTACCTGTGAAAACTCTGCTTCGCTCACTGTTTCGTCAGCGATCTCGGGTTCCTCGGAAGCTGTATCCTCATAAAATTCTGTTTCTTCTGCTGTGCTGTCAGCGTCCTCTTCAGCTTCGCTGTTCGCTTCGTCGTCAGCAACATACTCATCTTCGCTCACGTCATCGTTGTCCTCGTAGCTTACATCAACTACCTCGGGTGTCTGCACACTTCCGCTTGCATATGTATAGTCGGGTGTTGCATAGCCCAGAATGTCACCGTAGCTCAAAGGATAACTAACATTGTAAACAGCCTCGCAGTAGTTTCCCTCAATGGAGTAAACATTGCTGTCGTCTGAGCCTGTTACAAGTCCGACATGATAAATATCACCGTATGATGAATAGAAGATCAGGTCGCCTGCCTTCGGAGCATAGCTTCCGCTGTACTGGAATCTGCCCTGAGAAATAAACCAATCGGCTCCTGCCGAGCAAAGTGCAAACTTCGGGAATGTAGATGTGTCCACTCCTGCCTGATCTGCACACCAGGATACAAACATTGCGCACCAGTCGGAGTTCGGCAGACCGTACCAATCACCGTACTTGGTGTATCCGTCATATCCCTCACTGTAGCCAACCTGCGTCTGAGCAATACCTACTATATCCGACGCCTGATCGCCTGAATTATAATGTGTATTCTCATACGTTGCTGCGACAGAGATACCTAAGGCGGCAAAAGCCAATGCAGCGATTAAAGACATACATACCACTAATCTAAGTGCTTTCTTGTTTTTTAATACCATTGGGTATTCACCGTCTTTCCGGAAGTCACTCTTCCATGATTTTGTATTTCTACGCTTATATTGTACCACATATTTGGTAAAAAAGTAAATTGGTGAACTGCACAAATTCAAATTGTTACAACCGCCAAAGGACATTGCTTCACTGCATTAAACTGTCCGTTTATCCGCTATTCATGCGGCTTTCACGGATTGTTTTTTCGATATAGGAATTATTTTTGTTCGATTATTTAACACAATTATTACAATTTCTTAAAAACAATAACAAAGTTTTTCCATTATTTTTTAACAGTTTTTTAACAATTGTGAACTATCCTCACTTTTCTTTTTTATCCTTAGCAAAGCGGCGGGTAAAAATGCACAAAGAAAATTAGTTTATTTTATACACCTGCCATTTATTATATAATTAGAATTTAACAAATATTTCGTTTTTTGTTGATTATTATCTAATTATATAAAATCGTGTTGTAACAAATTTTCCGACTGCTCCTAACCGATGGGTAATACAGCACAATTTCCCTGACTTATCGTTTATCCTGCTGTCATCGGTATTTACCTATCCGGTACGGAAGTGTCATTATCTCCGCTCTTAGCAGCCACGGACACATAGTCCTCTGCGTTAACGTTGAGATGAGGCTCGACAGAGTGATCTTTCAGCATTACCTTCAGAAGTATCGGACATAGTACCGAGGTAGTTATGATCAGCATGATCGTTGCGAACAGAGGGTCTATTCCCAGAAGGCTGCCGTCTGAGTTATACAGTATCAGCCATGCCGCCGTCGAATACACCGCAAGCGCAACCTCGCCCCTGGCGATCATGCCGCAGCCGACTGCCACGGAATCCTTCAGGCTGAACTTCACCATCTTTGCAACAGACCCGCAACCGATGATCTTAGCTATAATACCCACAAAGACAAATGCTGCTGCGAACCATATATCCTCGGGTCTGAAGTTGCTGAAATCGGCGCTTATTCCGATAAACGCAAAGAATATCGGGGAGAATATCATATATCCGTTGACGAGTATCTTTTTATCGACAAACTTTGTATCGCTCAGACCGCTGAGCATAACTCCGGCCATGTATGCGCCCGTGATAGCGGCGATACCGAAGAACTCCTCCGCACAGAATGCATACACGAACGCCATCGACAGCGCAAAAATGCTTGTGCGTCTTTTGTGCGGGTACTTTTTCGAGATCCATCTAAAGATAATTCTCATAACAATGCCCAGACCGATTGAGAACAAGAAGAAGCCTGCCGCCTTCAGAAGCGTCACAACAGGGTTGCTGCCGCCGCCGAGAGATGTTATAAGGCTGAGAACAATAATTCCGATAACGTCATCTATTATTGCGGCGCTGAGGATCGTTGTGCCGAGCTTCGTGTTAAGCTTGCCAAGCTCACGCAGCGTTTCTACCGTGATTCCGACACTCGTTGCGGTAAGTATCGCTCCGACAAAGATAGCATTCATCAGCTTGCCTGTATTGCCGAACGTTTCCGGGATTCCTCCCATAAAAAGGGCTGCCGTCAGTGTTCCCAGTCCCAGCGGCATAACTACACCTGCAAGGGCGATCATGCTTGACGCAAACCCGCTCGTTTTCAGATCGTTGAGGTTGGTTTCAAGACCGCTCGAAAACAGGATCAGAATAACGCCGATCTGTGAGAATGTTTTCAGCACGTCCATTTCGATCTCAGTCGGATTGATTATTCCGTTGAACGGTATCGGTATCTGCGAAAATATCGCAGGTCCGATAAGCAAGCCTGCGATAACCATGCCTGCCACCTGCGGCAAGCCAAGCTTTCGTGTGAGCATGCCGAATGCTTTCGTAGAAAACAGAATTACAGCAAGATAAAACACTATCCTGAGTACATCGAATTCCATATCAAACTCTTCTTTCTATAACAAAAAATTGATCGGTGCCGTGAGTCTGAGCATGATATTTTTTTAATACTGCTCTTCTCCGACACGATCTTCGGTAACTTCCATTATACACTTTAAGACGCATTTCGTCAATTATCTTCTTTGCTGCCATGCGGTGATTCGACACAAAAAGCCAACGGTCGGCTTTTCCGATCGTCGGCTCTTCTATACATATTATATATATTCTGCTACTCGACAAATGCGTTCAGTTTTCTGAGGTTCTTGCTTGCAGCACTGATGTGTCGTGATACGGTAGACTTATTGAGTCCCGTTTTCTGTGCGATCTCGCGCATTTTGAGATGATCAAAGTAATACATCGTCAAACACTCTCTCTGACGTTTTGTCAATGTATAGCCGATAGCACTGCGAACCATAGCTTTCATCTTTTTAATATCTGTGCGGTTGTCCTCACCCTTTGAGTACATACTGTTTGCATACATCTTTTCAAATTGTTCATCAAGCGAATAAGTTGTTCTTCTCATGTGCTTCACGCTCCCTTAGCTCCTGTTTCCTGATCTCTTTTCCCCTCTGTTCAAGAACCACCATCGTTTTCAAACATTCAAGCTTCATTGCATAAAGTATTCGCCCGCTTCTCTCGTTTTCCGAACGCTCTTCTGCCGTCTTGAATCTCCTCGGTTTGCTGTTCTCCTTGATAATGCTGTCTAACTTGTCTGCCTGCTCACGGTACTGTAATGCGCAGTCCAGATAATCCTGATATGTCATAGCTGCCTCCCCTTTTTTCATGCTCTTGAAATATGAGATTATAATTAAGGAGACACTGATTAAATTTGGTGCTCAGTCCGAAGGACGTGATTTAATCAGTGGTTCCTTAAAGACATATACTCCGACTTTTTTCCATATTGACCTATCCCCCGAATATCCCGACACGATCATATCTTTCGTGCAGGATAATTCAATTTTCGGAGTTTTATGCCCTTAATTAATAACTTAACACACTTTTATAAAAAAATCAAGCTGTTTATTAGATTTTTTCACACAATTAATGTGTTATTTACAATTTGTACCATAACACGGACATTTAGAAAGACACTTCAAACAGCACTGTATTCAAAAAAAAATCGGACAGCCTTGACTGTCCGATGATTTCTCGACAATTTCTTAACTTAGAAACCGTTATTGTTCTGATTGTAGTTATTCTGTCCGTATGGCTGCTGAACATTCTGCTGAGAATAGGGATTCTGCTGCGGAACATTCTGCTGTGTGTAAGGTGTCGGCTGCTGATTTGATGAATAGTAGTTGTTGGGGTCATAGTTATTGTTAGCCTGCATACCGGGGTTGAAGCCCTGCTGCTGGGGATAACCGCCCATGTTGTTGTAGCCTGTGCCATAACCTGCGCCATAACCTGCGCCAAATGCAGGGTTGCCGAGATAAACACAAGATGAATTGAATGCAAGGATCGGGTAGAAGACAAACGGAAGGAATATAAGTCCGACTGCGTATCCGCCGCCCTTACCGAAAGCCTTTGCAAGTCTGATGCACATCATAACTGCAAAAACAATATTTGCTATAGGAACTAATGCGAGCAAGAAAAACCAACCGCTTGAAAACACGAGCTTCGTCATAGTATAGGAATTATATAACGGAACTATTGACTTCCAGCCTGCCTCGCCTGCTTTCTGGAAAATTTTCCAGTAGGATACGAGCAAAAGAACGATGATCGCCAAATAAATAATAGTGACTATCGGGCTGCTTTCATTTGTACTGTAATCATAAGAATACTCCATAAAAATACCTCCTTAAAATAAAGAAATGCAACAACTACATCTTCATTATACAGGTAAATTTAACTGTTGTCAACATTTACAAATAAATAGTTCCGGGCAACCGCATGAACAAATGACATAAATATGATTATTTTGTGGCATATTTAACCTTATTGTGCCCCCTCTCCGCTGAGAGAAACTTTAATTATCGTTTTAACAACATAATAAGTTACATTTTCATGCGGTTGCCCTGATAAATAGTTTTGATTGAGCATCTCACTAAACCGCAAAAGAAAAGCAGCCCCGATTACAGGACTGCTTTATTATGATAATATAAATACTATTAATTATCCCTTTACTGCGCCGGATACAACACCCTCGATAATATATTTCTGCGCCACCAGATAGAATATGATTATCGGGATAATTGCAAGCACGAGCATTGCCATCATAGCGCCCATATCCACTGAACCGAATCCGCCCTTCAGATACTGAATTGCGATCGGCACCGTCTTATACTTTGTCTTATCAAGAACAAGCGACGGGAGAAGGTAGTCGTTCCAGATCCACATTGCTTCGAGAATAGCTACCGAAATACAGGTAGGCTTCAGGATAGGCATTACTACCTGGAAATACGTCTGTATCGGGTTGCAGCCGTCGATCATGGCGGCTTCTTCGATCTCTATGGGTATTGATTTTGCAAATCCACAGAACATAAATACCGCCAGTCCTGCGCCGAATCCGAGGTAAACCACGATGATCCCTATAGGGTTGCCAAGCTTCAGATAGTCGGCTGTTTTAGCCAGTGTAAACATAACCATCTGGAACGGTACTATCATTGAGAATACGCACAAATAGTACATACACTTCGAGAACAAGCTGTTCACTCTTGTGATATACCAGCCGCACATCGACGTGCAGAGGATAATCACAATAACAGAACCGACTGTTATTATCAAAGAATTGATAAATGCCGAGGTAAATCCGATTTTTTCCATACCCGAGGTATAGTTGAAGAAAAGCGGATCAACGATAGTTTTGGCATTCGGCAGTGAGAACGGATTCTTATTGATGTAAGCCTTTCTCTTGAACGAATTGATAATTACAAGCAGGATCGGAATAACATATACAACGGATATAAGCGAAAGCACAACTGTCCATAATCCCGAGTAAGGGGATTTTCTGCTGCTGTCACCGTGCGACTTCTTCTTTGCACTCTCCCTGACCAGCTTAGCGATCTCGGGAGGCAGCTCGTCGCCCTTTTGCAGGGTAGTTGGTACATATTTAGCCATTACTGCTGAACCTCCTTCCTATGTGTGAAGAAAAGCTGTGCTATGGCAAGCGCTCCAACGATAAGGAAGAACATAACAGCCTTCGCCTGACCTATACCCTCAAATCCCGCTCTTCCGTAGAACGTGTTGTAGATATTAAGTGCAAGCAGTTCCGATTTATTGGACGGCGCACCGTTTGTGAGCGCAAGGTTCTGGTCAAACAGCTTAAACGAATTGGTGAGCGTAAGGAATGTGCAAATAGTGATTGAGGGCATTACCATCGGCAGGATAACCTTCGTAAGCACCTGTCCGTTTGTTGCTCCGTCTATCCTTGCTGCTTCAAGCAGCTCGCCGGGAACGTTCTGAATTCCCGCAATATAAATGATCATCATATAACCGATCTGCTGCCAGTTCATCAGTATGATCATTCCCCAGAATCCGTTCGTGGCACTGTATGTAAGCGTCTGTCCGAAATGGGCAAGTATTCCGTTAAGAATCAGCTGCCAGATATAACCGAGAACGATACCGCCGATAAGGTTCGGCATGAAGAATACCGTTCTGAAAAGATTGGTTCCTCTAATACCCTTTGTGAGCAGCATCGCTACAGCAAAGGCAAGCACATTGATCGTTACAACAGAAACCAATGCAAATAATGCAGTGTACCACAAAGCATGTCTGAACTCTCCGTCCTTAAACATATCTTTAAAATTGTCAAGACCCACCCACTGCGCATCGGTTACGGTCGTGAATTTACAGAACGAGAGGTATATACCCATGCCGAACGGAACTAAAAATCCGATTATAAACGCTACTAAGGTTGGCAACGCAAAAAGCGGAAAATATAATCTTAAAACTTTTTTATTCACTCTGATCTTCCCCTCTTGTCAGCCTTTATATAAGTACGGCAATCACCGAAAAAGGTAACTTTTCACAAACAAGCCTACTGCTGCCCGAGCACGAAATCGACAAACTGCTGTGCCGTTCTACCCGACATTCCGCCGTGATCGAGAGCCCATTTGTTTGCCTCCGCCAGGAGTTTCTCTTTATCCATAGAAACACCGTTTCTCTCGGCAAGCGCTGTGATTATTTGTTCATATTCCTTTTTGAGCGGAGAACCGAAGTAGATCGTCACGCCGAACCGCGCAGACAAAGAGAGCTTCTCCTGCATGGTATCGGTCTTATGAACATCTCCCGACCAGCCGTCACGGTCGGAGAACGACTCTTTCACGATATGTCTTCTGTTGGAGGTCGCATAGATCAAGACATTCTGAGGCTTTTTCTCCAGTCCGCCCTCAATAACAGCCTTCAGATACTTATACTCCACCTCAAAATCTTCAAACGAAAGATCGTCCATATAGATAATGAACTTGTAGTTTCTGTGCTTTATCTGAGCAATAACGTCGTTAAGGTTACGCAGCTGGTGCTTGTATATTTCAATTATACGCAGACCGTCGTCGTAATATTTATTGAGTATCGCTTTTATGGATGAAGATTTTCCCGTTCCCGCATCACCGAACAGCAAACAGTTGTTTGCACGCTTCCCCTTGAGGAACGCTTCGGTATTGTCGATGAGCTTTTTCTTCGGTGCGTCATAGCCGATAAGATCGTCGAGCTTGACATGAGCGATATTGTTGATCGGAACGATCTGCGTTTCACCGCTGTCGTCAGTCACAACTCTGAACGCCTTATGCAGGCCAAACTTACCCACTCCGAAGGTCTGATAAAACTGTATCATGAACCATGTAAATTCATGCGTGTTGACACTGTCCGCCAGCGTTTTGCTTAAGGAGCATATGTGATCACGGATACGCTTGTTGAAGATCTTCCCGGCATTGTCCGAACGCTTATAGCTGAGAACCATATCAAGGGCACCGTCAGCGCACACCGCTTTCAGACGCTTGAAGTCATACAGGAACATCTGCCTGAAAATCGTGAAATCAAGCTCGGCAAGCTGAAGGACTGTTCCCTCGGGAATGCCCTTTATCTCACATGATGTACTGAACACGTTCTCGTGATTCACCATGAGCCATGTCAGATAATTCTGCCAGAGATTTCCCTCAAATCCGTACTCTCCTGCAAGTCTGACAAGCCTGCTTATACAGCAGTAAAGCTTATCTCTGTTCTCGTCTGTTTCGGAATAGACATCGGCATCGTTCATAAGAGCAACCATGTCAAACATCAATTCACTGTTCGGAATATCTCTGTATACGATAAGTTTGTTTAGATCCAACATAATACCATCTCATTTTCGCAGCTGCCTTATCTGTGAAAAACCACCTTTTCGGCAACCGCCGTACTTCATATTTTTAATTTGAATTATTTTGTCTTTATTAATTCATAGAGAGTGAACGGAGCAGTTCCGTCCACTCTCTGATTAATTCGGTATTATTTATTACTCTGCAGCTTCATCTGCTGTTGCAGCATGAGTAAGGTCATACTCAGTCTTCCAGCCGTCAACGAATGCTGTAACAACTGCATCCCACTCGCCTGTGCCCTGAGCATACTCGAGGAGAGCGTTACCAACGCCGTCCTTCCACTTCTCACTCGGAATTGTTGAGAAGTTCCACGAAACAGCTGTCTTGCCGGCGTCGATGTACTCATTGGAAGCCTTGATGAGAGCGTTGTCAGCCTGGAAACCGTCGTCAAATGTCTTGAACGGAGTTACGAAGCCCATGTCGTTAGCGAGGCAGCCTCTGCCTTCGTCGCTTGTGATAACCCAATCAAGGAATGCGATAGTAGCCTGAATGTCAGCCTCACTTGCCTTGCTGTTGATGCACCAGTAGTTCTCAGAACCTGTGCAAAGACCCTGGTTCTCTTCGCCTTCGCCGCCGATAAAGATCGGGAGCATACCGAGTTCCTCGTCTGAAAGACCCTCGGAGATACAATCATTGTAAGCCCATGTACCGTTCTGATAGAATACAGCCTCGCCGAGTGCGAACTCAGAAGCAGCGTCGTCACCTGTCTTTGAGGAGAGCATTGTAGGCTCGCAGGTAGCGTTGTTGATGTAAAGATCCCAGATAGCCTTGTAGTTATCAAGATATGTACCCTTGATTGCGCTTGTGGAATCGATGCCGTCTGCCTTGTACTCATAGTAGATCGGGAGGTTAGCAAGGTGAGTCTTGAATCTCCAGTCAGAGCTTGAATCCATACCTGCCGAAGTGAATGCGCCCTCGATGCCGAGCTCGTCCTTCTTAGCCTGGATATCTTCAACTACTGCCTTGAATGTATCAAACGATGTGATCTCGTCAACAGACTTTACAACTGCGCCGTCTGTTTCAAAGTAATCATTGAGGAGAGTCTTGTTGTAGATGATGCCGTATGTCTCGATAACATAAGCAACACCCTTAACAGCGTCGTTCTCGATAAGAGCAAAGTCATCACTCTTGAGGTTCTTGTAAATCGATGTGTCTTTAAGGTCATAGCAATAATCTGTCCATGTAGCAAGCTCAACGGGTCCGTTAACCTGGAAGAGTGTGGGAGCCTCAGACTTTGCCATCTCTGCCTTCAGTGTGGACTCATATGTGCCTGAAGCAGCTGTGTCAACCTTAACCGGTACGCCTGTCTGCTCTGTGTAAGTAGCTGCAAGCTTTGTCCAAAGCTCAGCCTGCTCGGGCTTAAAGTTGAGGTAATAAACTTTTCCGCCTGCTGCGTCTGCGGAAGCAGCAGATGTTGTATCGCCTGCAGGTGTGTTTGCACCGTCAGCAGCTGATGTTGTATCTTCGCTCTTCTGGCATCCTGCGAATGCGCATACCGAAAGAGATGCTGCCATAGCAAGTGCTATGCCCCTTTTTAAATTCTTCATAGTAATTATCTCCTTTACAATATAATTTTGCCGAATTTTCTGAAGTTCTCGACTTCTAACAATATTTTAACACGATTAAAAGTATTTTTCAATAGTTTAATAGAATTATTTTTGTTATTTTTGTAAATGATTAGCACCGTTCTGTCACCCGTAATATATGCCATAATAAATACAGGAATATTTTTTACATTGTCAAACAGCGTGATGATATTATATTATAGTAGTATAAGATTTACGGGAGGAATTCCAATGTTGGTAGACAATATCAGCGACACAAGAATTATTATCACTCTTGAAGACGATGATCTCAGGGCTATGCTTCTTGACCCGAAGGAACTGATACATAATAGCCGTACATCATCTGCCGTACTGACCGAAATCGTCGCCTTGACAATGAAAAAGCTCGGGTTACGTCCAAAGAGAAAATGCCTATCGGTAGAATCCGTCCTCAGTGACAAGGGCTGTATTATTTCGGTAACGATCGGCGACAGCCCTCCAAAAAAGCGATACAGAGTAAAAAGATGTACGGATTATGTTCTCGGGTATTTCAGAAATGCGAGTGTTCTGATTGATGCAGCGCAACGGCTTCATACATTATCTTTTCCATGTAAAAGTATGCTTTATTCAGCTGACGGAGAGGGATATTACCTTCTTATAAAGACGCTGCACCGCTACGGAAGTACATACAAATATATAATTAACGAATACGGAAAATCAGTACCATGCAGCGATCTGACCGTTGTTCGATTAAATGAGATGTATGATTGTTTATATAACGGCAACGCTGTTTCAAAATTTGCTCCGTAAAAAAATCCCCGCCGAATGACGGGGATTTCTGTTGTTATGCTTGATGCATTATACTGTATCTGTATCCTTTGAAACCTCGCTGTGGAATGCTACTACATACTTAGAGTCACTGCTTACTGAACCGGTATCCGGGTCAACCGACCAAACAAGCTTCTCACAACACGGGGGTTCTGTAGTGTGCCACGACATATCGGGTGCAAGTGCTTTTGTATTGCTCAGAACGAAACCGCCTGTATAGGTGAAAGCGTCGCCCTCTATGGTATAGAACATCTTGAGCGGCTGTTTCCTGTAAGGAACTGTCGCAGGAGCAGTGCCGGCAACTTGCGCAGCCTGATAATCAAGAGCCGCCTGATAATCAACAGGAACAATCTCGATCGTTACCGATTTGACGCTGTCGATTCTCAGCTTTGATTTAAATTTACTCTCGGCTTCACTATACTTCATAAAGTATACGCACTTCTCCGAAGAATCAAAATAAAAGCATTCGTCACCATCCTGTACTACATAGCTTGCGGGATAAGCAGGGGCATTGCCGGATGCGTTCTTTTCATAGATGTCGATATTGGTAGCAACCTGTAATTCATCTCTGATATAATTCTCTACCTGAGAAATGCTGAACTGATCTGTCGTAACCTTACTTGTATTTACTACTGACTGTCTTACTGCAATAAACACACTGATCGTAGCGCCTGACATGATTGCAAGTATAGCTACAACGGCTATCATTTCAACCAGCGTAAAGCCTTTTTTGTCTGCGGCCTTATACTTTTTGAAAAAATCTTTAAATTTCATGATCTGACCACCTTTCTTAATCCGTACTATCACTCACCGTGATTGTACGGTGCAAAGGCAGAAACTTCTGTTGCCTGCCAGGAATCCTGACCACCGATAGCCTGATGGTATACTCTGAGTGTGATATCCCAGCCCGATTGTGTGGTCGACTTAGTTGTTATACCGGAGAGAACCTCATCATCGAAGGACTCGGTTACCGGTGTAACAGTTACCTGTATCATAGGGTTATGAGCCGGGTTGAAAGCGTCTACGCCTGTCAGGCCGGTCACTAATGTGACCTGCCCGACACTGGCAAACTGCGGGTCATTTGCATTATTGATATGACTGTCGATATCATTCTGAATTTGGGTTAATGCATTTGCATCATCGGGATCTTTGCCTGTACAGATGCTTATCATCTCATCTGCGACCAACTGCGCTTTGTCGGAGGCTTTATCTCTGACGTTGTCGGTATATATCATCTGCTGCGAGAACGCTACCGAATTAAGAACACCGGCAAATACTATTGCAAGTATAGCTACAGAGCAAAGCGCCTCAACAAGTGTAAAACCCTTTTTGCTGTTTTTCTTATTACGGAAGTAATTACTTAGCAACAAACTTACCTCCTCCCAGATCTGACTTAACTTCTTCTACAAGTATGTATTGTTTTCTCCAGTCGCTCGCCGTACCGGTTGTACTGAGAGCTATAGGAGTGAGCGTACCGGAACCGTCTATGTCATTGAATAGATATGTGCCGTGCGCGATTGTGAATTTACCTGCGCTCGTCTGAATCTTAGTGTCACAGTAGAAGATAACCTTCTTTGCTTCGATCTTAAAATCATGACCGCTGAGGTTCAGGTTATTCACAGCTACTGTTGCAACGCCGCCCTTCAGCGTAATTGTTGAAGGCAGAGTGAGCGTTTCGGAGCTTGAACCTACTACCGACTTAGCATTGTTCCATCTGAAGTTTACGCGTCCTGTTGAAGAGTTCGATTCAAATGTCAAGTCAGTTGAACCGAGGCTGCTTGCAACGATATCAAGATCATCGGGATCGCTTGCGTTAGATGAATAGTCTGAATATCCGGGCATTGTCGTACTTCCCGTAAGTCCGCATATCTTCGGATTGCTGAAGTAGCTCCTTGCAGTATCGGTGAAGAGGTCAATGCCAGTCATGCCGCCTGCGATGTCGGTTTTAAATCCCGGATATGCGCTGCTTATTGTATAAGAACCTGCCATGATCTTATACTGCTTACCGTCATACTTAACAGTTGTGTCATACCGGAACATCAGGTTGATCTTCTCGTTTGCGCTCTTAGACGTGTACTTGCCATAAGCGTCGCCCTGACCGCCCTTTACAAGCTCGTTGTATACGCAAGTGATCGTGTGTGTTCCTTTATCCTCTTCGAAATCTCCCGTTGCCGTGTGGTAAATATATGTAATACCCGGCGACAGTACATGAGTTTCTGTCGGAACATCGGTCACCTGACCTACGTTGAATTTGAGAGTATCGCTCGGTGACGATCTAAACTTATCTGCCATGAATACATATGCATAGAAGCCCTCGGAAGACTGAGTTGTTTCGTAAAGCTTGAGCGTGCATTCCTGAATACCGGAAGGGCCTTCTTTATACAGACGGATCCTGCCTATATCCCAATCACCCTTCTTGACCTGACCTGTAACCTTGTTCGGGTCAGACGGATCCTCCTTCAGATCCTGGTATACCGCCTGGTTATCGACAACGATCTGAATTGCCTCGGGGTTAAGCTCTGTTTCGGGGTTCTGAATGATAGTATCGATCTCTGCTGCGTATGCGTACAAAGAACCTGTTATATCCTCATTGCTGCCCTTATTATAAAGCTGCATTGCCTGATCGTGAGTATATCTGAGTGCGCTTACCCAACGCTCGTCATATTTAAGGATCTCATCTCGTGAATCTCTCTCGGGGAAGATATAGTTCTTTTCGTAGTTGTCAGTCGTTGTCTTTTCTGCTGCTATATAGATTCTTGCCTTCTTGATAGCTGCAGCGAATGTCTTCGCAGCGTTTGCCTTATCCTGATAGCTTGATGCATTTCCGTCAGCCCAGGGACCGGAACCTTCATAGTAGCTCTTAGCCTGAGCCTCAAGACCCGAGAGGTAAGCGAGAGGCGATGACGAACCGGAGATTTCATATTTTGTTCCGTCATATGTATATTTTCTCGGAATGTCCGTAGCATACTTAGCCGCGCGAGCCTCCTGCCATGCATACAATGCTCTTGTTCTCGGATGCAGGTAATACGTGAATTCGCTCATGTTGCCGTTTGCTGCGTCGCAGAGGATCTTATATTCACGGTTTTCATTCTCTTCACCTGTAAGCGTGAGAACCTCTGTTGTCTTTCCGGGGTCGTTTGCGTCGTAGAATCTAAAGAAGCAATACTTGCCTGCATCAAACTCATATTTGTAATAGCCATGACCCGGAGTTGCGTCCGTACCGTCAATACTGATCGATCTATCGTCGGCGCCGCCTATGATACCGTAGGCATTGATCTTAACATTATTGCTCCAGTCGCTCGGCTTGTTAAAGTATACAGATACCTTGCCCTCTTTGTTCGTGTCAACGCTGCCAAAGTTGGTATCGTAGGTGTATACCTTTACGCTCTTATTGCCTGCGTAGTCCTTATCATAGTAAATATAAACAGGACGGTTGAAATAGTCGCCTGCCTTTGCAAGCTTTGTCTTCGCCGTGTTGCCGCTTATTACGCTGTAACCGTCATTTACAACACCTGTAATTTTCTCAATGGTGAACTCGTCTGTTGCGGGGAGCTTGATCGTGTACCAGTTCGGTGAATATCCGCCATAATCATGAGCTGCAACAGAACCGTCATAGTACTTGCCGCTTGATGTGAACACAGCGCCCTGTCTGTTATCCATCTTCATGTGACGGGGCTCTTTATCCCAAGCGCCGGACTCCAGCGCAAATTCGTTCTCTTTGAGATATCCGCCGCCGGTTCTGTCTTCTCGCTGGCAAATAAGATAAGAGAATCCTGTTGTACTGGGAATGTAGAAGTAAACTTCGCCCTGATATGTGATGTACTGTGTTCTCTCGAAATCACAGGTCTGTGACCCTATCGTCATTGTCTTCTGATCATACTTCTTGGAATTATAAGGATATGCCGAAAAAGCGTAATTGCCGGATTTGCCGAGGATCTCTTTAAGGAGATTTACAAGCGGAACATTATAGTAGTTATCCTGGAACGAACCAACGTACTGCATTGAAACGCCTGTTTCATGGTAATCGGTTACACTGTTCTTGTGCGAACGATAGAAATCAGCATCTCCGAATTTCCACCGGTTATTATGTTTATCGTCCTCTTCGGATGTTGTCGGAACGAATATCGGATAGTTATTATTTATTCTTGAGTTCGGGATCTTCTCGGTATACTCGTAACCGCTCTCACCCTTATGCTCATACTCCATATTACTGAAGTAAATGTCATATGCATCGCTCGGAACGGACGCCCAGATAACCTTTTCAGTTGCTGTTGCAAAGTCTATCGGAACATCCTTCTGCATTCCTCTTGGAGTAACATATGTCACGAATGCCTGTGTCCACGGCGTCGTGAAGTTAGTCTTGTCATGAGGTTCGTTGACATTCTCAAGCTGTCCGTTATAGAATCCGATCTGAACAGATGTGAATCCATCATCATCGGAGAGCTTTGTTGTCTGGAACTGTATGATCGACTTTGTTGGATCAGTAAGGTCATACTTAAAGTAAATGGTTACATAGCAGACCTCGCTAACGGTAAACGTGAAGTTCTCCCTGCCTGAACCTGCCGTAACGCCGTTTTCGTCCTTAGCGCCCCATGAACGGTCGTAGTCGATAGCGCCCGTTGCAGAGCCGTCATAAGCGATGACCTTCAGCCCGTATGTTCCGGGGAACATCTGACCTATATCAACCGAATACTCTGCATAGTTGCCTTCGAGCTTCGGAGTGCTGCCCATGAAGTATTTGTCGCCGTAGATTGCTGCTTCGTAAGTATGCTCCGTGCCGTACTTCTTGCCCCATTCGTTCATGTCGCCGATAACATAGAATTTATCTGTGGAAACATTACTTATCGGAACAGGTGTGTCATACCAGATTTCACCGGAGGACTCTCTGAAGTAAACTCTCACTTGATATGTATCCATATTTGAACCGGGGATATTTATATTATAATCGGAGTCCGGCCAAGCATTTCCCGAATTCCATCCGCCCGAATTATCGGGACCTTCTGCACCGGATAATTCTTTAAGGACCTTCAGATTCTGGGAGCTGTTGCCCTTCAGAACGAGATCATAATGGAATGTATTGTTGTCTGCTTCACGCTCCATCTCATATGCCTTACTGTAATAGTGAGCGCCGTTGCTAACTCCGGGATCGCGTCCCCAGTTATTCTCATCGCAGAATAATCTGTATGTGTTGCCCGACGGATTAACGATCTCACCGCCGCCCGGATTTGTGAGAACAGGCGAGAGAACAGTACCTGTAGAACGGTCAAATCTTACCGTAAGATTGTAACCCTCGGGAACTGTGACCTCTGCGTTTCTGTCGCTGTTTGAAGCTGCAGGATCACCTACCCAGATCACGCTGCCCGGATCAAATTCACCGGAATCTTTATACATAGAAACAAACTTATACTGATAATCACCTGCAGGCAGACCCTCGTATGTATATTCGTGGATGTAACCGTTGCTTGAGGTCTTCTGCATACGATCATAATAGAATTTGCCCGTGTCGTTTGCGCCTGCCCAGCCGTTATTCGGGAAGCTTCCTGCAACACCCCAGTTTGCTACACCGATTGTGTTGTTGCCGCTCTTTGCTGCGGGAACATTTGCAAGATTCTCAAACTTAAGCTCCTCCGTGCCGTTAGCGGTAGGCTTAGTGTCTTCGTCGCTGTCGCTGCCGCCGGAAGAACCGGGAGTAGGATCGCTGCCGCCGCTTATAATGGATGCTCTGTAGTCGATCTTTGTATCCACCGCACCGGCAACGGGCATTTCATTTGCCTTAACGTTGATAGTTACATAGTCGGGAGCGGAGCTGTCGCCGCAGGCATTTACAAGCCACTCATTAGCGGAGTTCTCATCGCCGAACTCTGCGCTGATATGGTTGCCGTCTGCGTCCTCGCCCTCAACGATAAACAGCTCGGTTACCATATCGTCTCCGTTTGATGTGTAGCTGAGTGTTTTGCCGACACCGCTGCCAAAGAAATATGTATCGCCGGCAACCGTAGAAATGGTTTCTGAGAAATTACGCGATACCTTTCTGCTCCAACCATAGCCCTCGTAATCAAAGCCGCCGGGTGTCATGGAGTTGTCGGTCACTCCGGCATACTTATAATGAGCGATAGCCGAAACCTGCTTTGTATAGATCGTGTACCACTCCGAGCTGAACTGAGCAAAGTTATCTATATTTCTGCCGGCTCTCTCAAAGAGGTAAGTCATTTCGTCATGACCAGAGCCATCCTGCTGAGCAGACGAGTCATAAGACCCGTGACCGTCGTTCCACCTGTAATAGCCGATCTCTGCAGCTTGCTGCAAACGTGCGTCACGAAGCATGGGCTGATTGAGTGTGATGTATACATCGGTACCGTTACCGGTTCCGTTCTCGTTTGGCACCGGGATATCAAATATCTCCCACGACTGTGCCGTCGCACCCGACAGACCGCTGTCTGTACGGTGAGCACCCTTACGAGTGATAATTGCGTTGATATAGTTGTACTTCTTGCCTGTGGTAAAGTTGATCTCAGCTACGAACCAACCGTCGCCCTCGTACTCCATAGTACCTGTAGGACCTTCGGAGCCCCATTCACCTGTGAACTTTTCGGTTCCGTATTTATTCTCAAGAGCAAGCTTATTTACAGATGCAGAGCCGCCGAACGGATAGTCTACGTCTTCTTTAGGCTCTGCAGGAACATTGCTGTTTACCTCGTTTGCCCATGTGTAGATGTACGGCTCGTTTCCGAATGCCGCAGATGTTCTTACATGGATTCGAAGATATCTTGAATCACCCTTTGCGGAATAAAGAATATTACCCGTAAAGGTATTAGGTCTTGCCTGATGCGAAGGATCGTACTCAAACTCCTTGGAGAGCTTATACGCATCATAAATCTTATTTGTTTTGTCAATGTCATACTTGCAGTATGCGGAAATATCCACAACTGCGCCCGTGTTTTTGACCTCGACATATGTGTCGGGTGCGTTGTCCTTAAGGTTCTGCACAGCAGCAGGGCTGATTAAGGACGGGCTTGAGCTTGTGCCCGTAAGATAGACATTTGCGCCGTGAGCGATGATATTGTCTTTGAAAACAAAGAGAGCCTCGCCCCCTGTCTCGCCGTCGGCGTTGCCGGGTATCTCACCCGGGTTCTTCAAATAATACGACTCGGCAAAAGCGATCGCACTCTTTGCCTGAATATATGCTTCTCTTCGGCTGATAGTCGTCTGAGTTGTTGTGATGTTCAGAGTCGCCATCGAAACAAGAATAGCCGTCAGCAATGCAATTATGATACATACTGCCATAGCTGTCGAGAGAGCAATACCACGCTTGGAGTTCTTTTGCCGGACGTAACTGTGGTAAGCTTTCATGAGCTGTCACCCTTTCTAAAAATTAATATAAATAATCCCCGTTTTTCGCCTTTTATGCGGTCAAAAAACGTACCACCGTACAATGGTAGTAATCTACATTTAAATTATATAACACATCTGGAAAATTGCCAATACCTTTTTGTAAAAGTTCTAAAAAAATTTTGCGCGTTTCTTTTGTTCATTTATACCAATTTATCGGGGTCAAAACACACGATTTCTAAAGTTCATGCCGATTTTTATGCCATAATAAACAATTTTTTCGATGGTTTTGTGAAAAAACACGATAAAAAAACACTAACCCAAAAGAGCGTATTTTTACTATTCTTTGCATATGATCTGTTTTAGGAAGGTATTGCCCACTTTACGGAATTCAAGCTCCGTGTCCTCGGGAGCTATTCCGTAATCGCCCTTTTCCTCTCCGTTTATGACAGAACAAATGAAATAATCGCCTGTAAACGATAATTCCGATGTGAAGTACCTTGCCGTATCCGACTCTTCTTCATAGCAAAAATAGATTCGTCTGCAAAGCTGCATTTCATCAGGCTTCGGCATATCGGCTATAACTATGTACAGCTCTGTTTTTTTATCGTCTTCGTTACGATATTCAATCTTCTTTGCGGCAACACCAAAATCCTTTTCACTATACACTGCACTTTCGGGCGGCGCAAAAAGTACAAAAAGATCGCTGAAAAATTTTCCGCCCTTATCAAGCACGGAATCAAGGAATTTATCCTTATCCTTATAAAATGTATTCGGAAGTATCCTTTGTTCCAGACGGTATCTGAACTCGTTTTTCTCTAACACTTTCATGCCTCCTTAGTCCGCGCGGTTTTTTCTGTTATCTCAAATATTGCGCGCAGTCTGTCAATGTCGCCCTTCAGATACAGATATCCGAATAATGCTTCAAGCCCCGTAGCGCAGTGGTAGTCTGTCTTTCTGGCATTTTTGGGTACTGTCATAGCATGAGCGTTTTTTCCTCTTTTGTACACACTCAGCTCTTCTTCTGTCAGAAATTCCGTAAGGCTCTTCATTGCCTGTGCCTGCGCAGCACAGTTTACTATAGATATTTTCTCTGCATTAAGCGAACCCACCGGGCGGTTCGCCTCGCACACAAGCTTTTCTCTGACCAAAAGATCGTACACTCCGTCTCCGATAAACGCCAGTGTGAGCGGACTTATTTCTCTTATATCGATATCTCTGTCAAGCAATCGCATATTATCACCCGTCAATCCACAAACTCGAACTCAAAATCATAGATAGACACCGTGTCGCCCTCTTCAATTCCCGCATCATACAGCGCGTCTATGACGCCCGAATTTATCAGCACTCTCTGGAAATACTGCAGCGATTCGTAATCATCAAAATTGACCGAGTTCATGATCCTGATCAGCCACTCACCCTCAACAAAGTAAACTCCGTCGTGGTTTGTGATCTTTACCTCATTTTTCCTGCTCTTATCTATCTCGACAACGGGCGCAGGCTCTGCCTCGTACCTTACAATAGGCGGAAGCTTCGACAACTCCTCACGAATGCACTGAAGCAGAGGATCAACATCATAGCGGATAGCCGCCATTATAGGGAAGAATTTGTAGCCCTGATCCTCGACAAATTTCCTGAAATCCTCTATCTGCTCGTCTTCCGCAAGGTCACACTTGTTTCCGGCGACTATCATCGGACGTTCGGCAAGCTCGGGATTGAATTTCCTCAATTCCTCGTTAATGGTCTTGAAATCCTCCTTCGGATCTCTGCCTTCGCTGCCCGATATATCCACAATATGCACAAGCATACGGCAGCGTTCCACATGACGCAGAAACTGATGACCAAGACCAACGCCCTCCCATGCGCCCTCGATAAGTCCGGGAATATCAGCCATAACGCATGATTCTCCCTCGCCGAAGCGCACCACACCGAGAACGGGTGTGATTGTTGTGAAATGATAGTTCGCAATAACGGGCTTGGCCTCGCTCACAACAGATACGAGCGTACTTTTTCCGACATTCGGGAAGCCCACAAGCCCCACGTCTGCAAGGAGTTTTAATTCAAGCTGAACGTCATATTCCTCACCCGGCATACCGGGCTTAGCAAAACGTGGGGTCTGTCGGGTAGGCGTTGCGAAATGGATATTACCCCAGCCGCCCTTGCCGCCCTTTGCGACAACAGTCGGTTCGTCTGTTGAGATGTCGGCAAGTATCCTGCCGGTTTCCACGTCTTTTATAACCGTTCCCCTCGGCACTTTAATAATTAAATCCTCGGCTTTTTTGCCGTTGCACCTGCCGCCCCTGCCGTTTTCTCCCTTTGGAGCGGCATATTTTCTTTTATAACGGAAGTCGGCGAGGGTACTTAAATTATCGTCCGCAACAAAAACAATATTTCCGCCCTTGCCGCCGTCGCCGCCGTCGGGACCGCCCGACGCAACATATTTTTCTCTGTGAAAAGCAACAGCGCCGTCGCCGCCGTCACCGGCTTTAATTTTAATTTTAGCAATATCTACAAACATCTGTTAATTTCCTTTCTTTTCTTAACTATAAAAAAAGCCTATTACTAACGTCATTAATGAATAGTGAATATTTCGGATCGCTTGCTGTTTTGGCTTTAAGCCAACAGCTATGCAATCAACATCATTCCTGATTCCTGACTCCTCATTCAACCAAACCTATAGCCGCACTTTGAGCAGTAACCGTTGCCCGAAAATTCATGGCATATAGGGCACCTGTCGGAACGCTCTTTGCTCTTATGAAATGTATATGTATTCAGGTTTCCCGACCTGATCGTTGTCATATTTTCGGGCATATTCTGTGTAGTGCCGCTTTGTATTTCTGTACTCGTATTACGGTTTTTCTTTTTTCCCATAAAGCCTATAACCACACATATTGATCCAATAAATGTCAAAAGAGTATTTTCATCAGCCAGACCGCCGCAAAACAAAATTATACCCGTTACAACAAATATTGCTTTAAATACATTTCTGTTAAAACCCTTCTCATTATCCATAATATGTCCTCTTTCAGTTATTTTTTTCCGTCATAACAAATATCAATACCCAAGATATTTAAGCAATCCCTCACAGCCTTTTACTATATCCTCATAAGCCTGTTCAAAATCGCCCGAATACCACGGGTCGGCTATATCTCCCTGAACTCCGGCAAAATACAGCAAGGGTGCTATTTTACCTTCGGGGTCGTCTTTAATAATTCTGCATAGGTTTATATAATTATATCTTTCCATTATAATCAAATGGTCGTACTTATCATAATCCTCCGCTGTTACCTGTCTTGCGTGGTGTGTATCGAATGGTATACCCTTACTTTTCAATAGTTTTTTTGCGGGAGGATAAATATCACAGCCTATTTCTTCACGGCTTGTTGCAGCCGAGGCTATCTCAAAATCGCACGACACTCCGAGTTTTCTCACCATATCTTTAAAAATGTATTCACACATCGGACTTCTGCAAATATTGCCGTGGCAGATGAACATTACTTTTATCATAGAATTTTCCTTTCTCAAATTTCTGTAAAAGGACATAAAAAGCCGCATTATGCGAGGGCGTCGGGGTTTTATATTTACTTTGACAGAGTGGGGCGAATTTTACACAACTACGCAAAACATAGCAAACCCCGGAAGCCGTTAGTAGTAGAATCGTAGTAAAAACTGGGGGTTTTACTACTAAGGAGATTTGGTTTAATTAGTAAAATCAAACTCTGGTAAACGTTTAAAAAAGTCCGATAAACTGTCGGCAAATAATTCTCCATCTTCTCCTATGTATTCATAGTAATAAATTTGTCCATTCGGTTTAATGAAAAATTCTCCTCCTGCTCCATCACCAGCGAAAACTATACCTTCGTAGCCATATTCGGCATAATAAAAAGTCGTCCATTTTTTTATGTCATCATATGAATAAATAATACTGCCAATTACTTCAATTCTTCCGGTATTGGGGTTGATCATGGATTCTTTGATTCCATTCGAAATTTTCATAATTTTCAGCAATTCATCAGGCAAAATAGCCTTTGCTTCATCATATTGGCTACTGTTTAAGGGTGGTGATAATTGATAATTATTTCCGTACTTTTGTTGAATCAAAGAAATAATATCCATTAATAAAACTCCCTTTCGTAAATATTATTTTACACCATTATACCACACCCACACCGCCCACGGCTACCCTTTTCTCTTTTTGCAAAAGAAAAACCCCCGGCGTAGCAAAATAGTGTTATAATAAGAGGGTTGGTTACTACTAAGAATTCTGTGGTTTAGTAAAAAAAATCAAAATATTATATTTCAAGAAAAAACTTACGGTTTACATATTAAATTGTTTGTCGTTCAGGATATAACCATTTTTACTGAGCGTATATACCTTTCCAGTTCCTGAAACAATTCTTTTTCCATTGTCTATAAAAGTATACGCAAAATCATCGTTTAGTCCTGCCGAGAAAATAAGATCACCTTTTTCAGCTGAATATACATCAACAAAATAAAATGGTTCGGTTCTTGAAGAACCAAATTTGAATCCAAGACCGATGATATAGTCGAATTCAGGGCAGCAGGAAAGCTTTATATAATGTTCTTCCAGCTTGTTTTCTGCACTCCAAAGTTCATTACCGCTGTCAGAAAAACACTTTATACCACCACCCATAATTGAACAGAATACTTTGCTGTTGCCAACACAGAAGCACAGGACTTTTTTATCTGTAAGATTTGCTGACGTCCCATTCCATACAAGGCACTCATCTTTTGTCAGTTTTACTTCAAGTGTCCCATCTGAGAAAAAACTTTGAATCCCTTTTTCAATCGAAATGATACTTCCGTCTATTAATGATATTGAATACAGTTTATTTTCTGCATTAATAGCGAACAGCATTGTTTCATCGGCAGAAAAGCAAATACGTTGTACTTTCTTAACCTCTTTTATAGTCCAGAGTTCATTGCCGGTTTCTATATCGAATAGTGTTATGCCGAATCTACCATAGGCGGCGGATGCAAAATATTTTCCGCTGTCAGTAATGCACATTCTTCTTCCGCCACTTTGAAAATGAGTATTATATTCTCCGAGTTTTCTGCCTGTGATTGATTCGTATGCTGCAACTATTTTTTCAGACTCTGCTGCTAAAAAATACTTGCCATTTCTTGATGATTCCATTTCATAAATACGCATTGTTTTTCTCCTATAAATTCTACTCTACACCATTATACCCACACCGCCCACGGCTACCATTTCCTCTTTTTGCAAAAGAAACCCCCGCTGTACAATCTATCTGTGGTATTGTTTTAAGTCTATAATAAAGCAAAACGGAGCGACTTTTACATCGCTCCTTAAAAGTTATGCTCTGTTAAAGTATCCTGCCGCTTATGCCTGCGGATATACAGATACCTTCTTGCGGTCACGGCCTAAACGCTCGAAACGTACTACACCGTCTGCCTTTGCGAACAATGTATCGTCGGAGCCGCGGCCTACATTCTCGCCCGGGTGAATGTGTGTTCCACGCTGCTTTACAAGAATATTTCCTGCAAGTACAAACTGACCGTCAGCACGCTTAACGCCAAGACGCTTGGACTCTGAGTCACGGCCGTTCTTTGTAGAACCCATACCTTTTTTATGAGCAAAAAGCTGAATATTTACCTGTAACATTTACTTACACCTCCGTATATTTTACGATAATAAACTTATTGTACTGCTCCTCCAGATTGAGCATATGCAGTTTCAACCCCTGCAGAATATCCCTGCAGACTGCTGCGTTTTTCGATGAAATCCTGAGTACCGAATCTCCGCTGTCGACCTCGATTTCTGCGTCTATGTGCAGAACATCGGTTATGGTATTGATCACCAGATAAACAGCCGAGCTTATCGCCGCACAAACAATGTCCTCGCCCTCATCGGCATAACCGCTGTGACCGTGACAATGAAAGCCCAACAGCTCTCCTTTTTTGTTTGTGTAGAAATTAACTTCGGTCATTATTTCGAAACGCCTGTGATCTCAACCTTTGTATAGGGCTGTCTGTGACCCATCTTTCTCTTTTCGCCCTTCTTCGGCTTATAAGTAGAAACTGTGATCTTCTTACCCTTACCGTTCTTGAGAACCTTACCTGTTACGGCTGCGCCGTCAACATACGGAGTACCTGTGAGGAATTCACCCTCTGTTGCGAATGCTACAACCTTGAAGTCAACTGTTGCGTTCTCTTCTGCGTCGAGCTTCTCAACGAAGATAACGCTGCCTTCTTCAACCTTGTACTGCTTTCCGCCTGTTTCAATAATTGCGTACATTTTGCAGACACCTGCACTTTCATTCAAGACTCGCTATCAATCATCAATTCCCTTAGGGAACGATCTGACGGGAGCAGGGTACACCCCGACTTATAAACCCCGTGATAAGCGGCATTTTGATTGTATCATATGTTGTCGAGGTTGTCAAGCGAAATTTAATCATTTTGTAATTATTTTTTCTGCGGCTTACATATAGCTATCGGGCTAAATCTTAGCCTTTTCTCCCGTAACACCCTTGCTTTTCAGCTTGACCGAATACCGCAGCACCTCAAGCGAATCCGCTGCCGTGACTCTGCTGTCACCATTCACGTTTGCAAGTATCATCTGTATGTCATCGAGCTTTTTCAGCCCTATCGTATACCTCAATATCAGCAGACTGTCCTGTGCGGTTATCTTTCCGTCACGATTGACATCTCCGTAGATTCCAACGTGCTCCGGAAGATCGTGGCTTTCAGGTATATCATGACTTTCGGGCGGGTCCTTCTCTGGCACATCGGATGTACTATCGCTTTCTGTATCGCTCCTTGTTGATGTATCTGTATGACTTGACGTATCTGTCTGTGTTGACGTATCGGTTTCTGCCGATGTATCTGTCTGACTTGACGTATCCGTCTGTGTTGATGTATCCGTTTCAGTTGATGTATCGGTTTCTGCCGATGTATCCGTCTGTGTTGACGTATCGGTTTGTGTCGATGTATCTGTCTGTGTTGACGTATCGGTTTCAGTCGATGTATCAGTCTGAGTTGATGTATCGGTTTCTGCCGATGTATCTGTCTGACTTGACGTATCCGTTTCAGTTGATGTATCTGTCTGACTTGACGTATCCGTCTGTGTCGATGTATCCGTTTCAGTCGATGTATCTGTTTGACTTGACGTATCCGTCTGTGTCGATGTATCCGTTTCAGTCGATGTATCTGTTTGACTTGACGTATCCGTCTGTGTTGACGTATCCGTTTCAGTTGATGTATCGGTTTCTGCCGATGTATCTGTTTGACTTGACGTATCCGTCTGTGTCGATGTATCCGTTTCAGTTGATGTATCGGTTTCTGCCGATGTATCTGTCTGACTTGACGTATCCGTTTCAGTCGATGTATCTGTTTCTGTCGATGTATCCGTCTGTGTTGACGTATCGGTTTGTGTCGATGTATCTGTCTGACTTGACGTATCCGTTTCAGTCGATGTATCCGTCTGTGTTGATGTATCGGTTTCTGTCGATGTATCTGTTTGACTTGACGTATCCATCTGTGTTGATGTATCGGTTTCAGTTGATGTATCTGTCTGACTTGACGTATCCGTCTGTGTTGATGTATCCGTTTCAGTTGATGTATCGGTTTCTGCCGATGTATCTGTTTGACTTGACGTATCCGTCTGTGTTGACGTATCCGTTTCAGTTGATGTATCGTTATCGGAAACGGAATCCGTGTCGCTGTCGTCCTCCGTTACGGGTACTTTTATCCCATCCATTACTTTCACGGGACTTTTCTGAATTGTGGTATTGCCTGTTGCAAGCTGCCCCTGATTATTCTGCCCCCACATATACAGACTGCCGTCTTTTGTTACAGCACCCGTGAAAAATCCGCCGACATCGGCTTCAATAACATCGCTCATGATCTTTGTGGGAGTATATCGGTCTGTTTTGTCGTTCGTTCCGAGCTGCCCGTAGTTATTGCTGCCCCATGTATACAGATCGCCGTCCTCGGTCACGACCGCTATATGATCGTAATAATACTGACTGACAGATCTTACTTTCTCCATGACCTTCACGGGAGTTTTGACATAATAGTCCTCATACTCCGATCCGAGTATTCTGTTATAACCGTTCTCACCCCACATATACAGGGTGTTGTCCTCCGTAATTGCCGCACAGCGTGAACCGCCCATGCGTACCTCACGCACATTGCCCATTATCCTGACAGGCAAAGCATCTGGTGTATCCGTACCGCAGCCGACCTCGCCGAACTCGTTCTCTCCCATGCAGTAAAGCTCACCGTCATTTGTGATAACGGCTATGCTTCTGCCGCATAAGCTGACAGAACGGGCGTTATCCATAACTTTCCGAGGTGTGTTCGTGTACGTTATCTCTCCGTTTTCATCACGGCACAAAGCGCTGCCCCATACATATAATTCGCCGCCGAGAGTCACCGCTGCGCTGCATCTGTCGCCGAGACTCACAGCCCTGACATCGTCCATTATTTTTACAGGTGACAATCTGTGCTTGTAATCTCCAGTACCGAGCTGCCCCTCGGAGTTCCTGCCCCACATATATAATTCGTGATTTTCATTTATATATGCACCATGGTCGTTAATGCCGATATCTGCTGTGACAATATTATCGGCAAGCTTCTGCGGAGAGTTGATCAAATTCTTCGCAACAACCGAATAACCGGTACTGCCTGTCAGAACATCCGATTTTCCCCGTCCGAGAGCTCCTTCCTGATTCCTGCCCCATGTATACAGAGAATCATCATTCATAAGGACGGCGGCATAGGAGTGTCCGAAAAACAACACCCTTTGGTATTCTCCGTCCTCCTGTGCAAATGCATACATCGCAGAAAAATCGGGGATCATAAAAAGTAATATCGTAACACTCAGTAACAGAGCGATCGTTCTTTTAAACGTCATAGGGATACACCTCCTTATTTTATTATTATGTATATTATACTGCATTTTTGTTAAAAATTCAATCATCTGCAATATTTACTTTGATTATTTTTTTTGTTATAATTATTTAAAGGCAACACCTCACAAATAGCGACTAACAGCTTTGTACCGAATCTGCTTGCGTATTTTCCGTCTTACCACACAAAACTCACTTCTGTGCGGTATTGCCTATAGATAATTCTATCCGAAAGGGTGAAGCTATATGAAAATAAAACTGTACCCAAAAACTGCAGCTTCGGTTTTGTTATCCTTAACGGTGCTTTTAACCGCCTTCTGCTTTTCTTTTATAGATGTACAGGCAGAGGAATACTGCGACATCACATATGAATTCACAGGAAAAAACGCCGACACTCCGGGCTACGCCGAGGGCACGGTAACATTGACTGCCCATGACGAAGGATATTTTAAACTCTATTGGGTTGGGGGAGAGAATTGCAACCCCGAAGATTATTATCCGATATTGGAATGTCTGCTTTCCGAAGGCGAAAGCCGGTCGGTTGATTTCGGATATCACACGGCGATACCTCCGCAGGCAGACAGTATAGCCGCATTCTACGATCCCGCCGGAGCCTCTGACCATTTAGGAATTCTGGCTGCGCAATATTATATTCCGGAGAGTAAACGTCTTTTCGGAATGGACGAAACTCCGCTCTACACCTTCAGTTCATACTCAGATGTCCATATGGATAGTCAAGGCTTCTATAAAAAAGCCAAAGATCGCTGGCGTGATGCGCTCGAGTTCTCCTCAAGAAAGAATACCGACTTCATAATTTCATCGGGCGATATGGTAACAAACAATTTAAGCTATGACAGTTCCTATTGCGAAAAGGAGTGGCGTGAATATCTTGATATCCTAAATCAGAGCAGCTACTCCAAGCCTGTATGGGAATCGGACGGCAACCACGATATGCACATGATCGGCAAGCCGGGACTTCGGTATTTCATTAAATCAACGGGAACAGATGATCTCTTTGAGAATTTTGAAGACCCTTACTTCTATATTATCGAACCACGCACAGGCGATCTGTTCATATTCATGGCACTTGAGGAAAACTCAAATCCAAGAACCTGCGATGAATTTTCACTTGCGCAAAGGTACTGGGTAGAAGAACTTCTCAACCGCTACTACGGCACAGGCATTAACATCTACATCGTCGAACACGCCCCGATCGAAGGCTTTGGAGCAGGTGACAGAATGAATAAACCTTACTATAAGGGACTTCTCAATCCTGCTTATGAATCCACACGCTGGCTTCAGAATATATTGACATGCTACAAGGGCATTATCCATATGTCGGGACATACCCATGAAGATTTCTGCATGGGCTACAACTACTCCGATGAAAACGGCACCGCCTGCAACATGATACACAACCCTGCGGTTGTCGGCACGACCATGCCTAACAGCACCGATGACGGACTCGACTACAACAACGGATACGGCAACGTTTCACAGGGTTATTATGTTGAGGTATATGAAGACGAAGTCATTTATTACGGCGCTAATCTCACCGCCGGACTCATTTATCCGCAGTACAGTTACATCATGGAGGGTACAAGAAACTTTGGCACCTACGAACCGCCGCAGATTCCTGCCACACCTGACAACCCCTTTGACCCCTACGCAGATATAGTCCCGATAAGCAGTGAGCTTGCCAAAGCAAAAGAAATTCTTGACTATTACGAAGGCGCTTCATTCACTCTTCACCAACAGCTGAAAATGCTCTACAACGCCTACCGCAGGGATATGTACGCTCCCGAGTACATCAGAGAGGAGATTATCGAGAAAACTACACAGCTCACCGAGCTTTACGAAAGCCTCGGCGTAGACATGATCTACCCGGTAGGCGATACATACTATTTTGTAAACACAAATGACTGGGACAGCGTCTATGCCTACGCATACCGTCTGCATTCGGCAGCAGACGCAAATGACAACGACATAAGAAACGGCATCTGGCCCGGTGTAAGAATGAAGAAGGTCGGCACAATGAACGGCCACGATGTTTTCCGCGTAAGATTTGACTATACGGAACAATTTAGTTTCATATCATTCTCGGACGGAAGCCGCAGAACCGAAACGACATCGCTTATGTTCTGCAAATACAACTGTTTCATCATGGACGAGAATTCGGGAACATACAACACTGCACTCAAAAGCATACCGCTTGACTTAGATTAGGAGGATCACCATGTACGGCGCTATTATAGGAGATATCGTCGGATCAAAATATGAATTTCACAATATCAAGACGAAAGACTTTCCGCTGTTCTCAAAGGGCTGCGACTACACCGACGACACAATAATGACAGTTGCCGTGGCAAGAGCGCTGATCAAAAGCCTGGAAGAACAGGCAGGAACAAACGGAACCGGGAAGACTCTGCATGAGTTCATGATCGAAGAGATGCAGTCGCTCGGCAGGAAATACCCCTACCCTACGGGAGCATACGGAGGCAATTTCGCTCGGTGGCTCAAATCAAAGTACCCCCAGCCCTACGGCAGCTACGGCAACGGCTCGGCTATGAGAGCTTCTGCATGCGGACTTATCGCCGTTACACTTGAAGAAGCCGAGAAGCTCGCCTGTATAAGCGCAGAGGTAACTCACAATCACCCAGATGGTATAAAGGGTGCGCAGGCAGCCGCAGGTGCTGTGTTCCTTGCAAGATGCTGCAAAACAAAGGAAGAGATACATGATTATATTACGAAATATTACTATCCCCTCGATTTCACAATAGACAAGATCCGCCCCTCCTTTGTCTTTGACGTCAGCTGCAGAGGGACAGTTCCGCCTGCGATAGAGGCATTCCTCGAATCGACAGGCTTTGAGGACGCAATAAGGAACATTATCTCTATCGGCGGCGACTGCGATACTACGGGAGCCGTGACAGGCGCTGTCGCATGGGCATACTACTCAAACGAGCGTCACAGACTCCACCCCGACAAGATCACCCCAGATCTGCTCGCAATAAAAGACGAGGCGATCTGTTATCTGCCCGAGGAGTTCATCGAAACCTGCGAACAGCTCCGGGAGATTTCTGCAGAAAGAGTCGGGAAATATCATTGTTCGGGCGGCTGTACGAGGATAATGACACGGGCAGAATGGGAAAATGCTGCTAAAGGCTCCGATATGACGGCAGAAGTGTAACATTCGTTCGGCAGAAGCATTATACACATTTTTCGGCACAGGCAGCAATATCCCGAGAAAAAATAACAACTCTGTAAGTAATTTTTGAAACATATTTCTTGACATTTTCCGACATCAAGCTTATAATAATACTGCTATGTGATATGACCTTCGAGAGTATCCATGCAAATATTTTTACTGACCACCCCGAAAGACGGAGTCAAGGCCATACGGACAGCCGGGTCAACTGCCGATTGGCGGATATTCCGCCGTTATTGATTGAGCGATAAGCTCAGTTTATAGGTTGGTTATGCTTTTCATAACCAAAGTGCGAAACACGCATCAACTTGTAAAATGGTCAATAAGAGTAGTAAAAGTGAGTATTTGCTATATAGACTCTGGAAGTTCATATTATTGCGGAAACGCAATTCTTTATGTGAATTTTGAGTATTTTACGGACGGCGTGAACGCCGTCTTTTTTTGCGTTAGATAAGAAATATCTCAAAAGGGGGAGATAACAATGGAGGATAAGCTCAAGCTTTATGGATTCAACAATCTTACAAAGGCACTCAGCTTTAATATCTATGACGTATGCTATGCTAAAACTCCGAGAGAACAGCGTGACTATATCGCATACATCGACGAACAGTACAACTCCGAGAGACTTACAAACATACTGACTACCCTGACCGACATGATAGGTGCAACTGTCCTGAACATCGCAAAACAAGACTACGAGCCGCAGGGAGCCAGCGTAGCAGTGCTTATAGCCGAAAGCTCAATGAAGCCCTCCGGCAGAGTGCAGCTTGCTCATCTCGACAAAAGTCATGTCACGGTGCATACCTATCCTGAATATCACCCCGAAACAAGCCTGGCTACATTCAGGGTAGATATAGATGTTGCAACGTGCGGCGAGATCACGCCTCTTTCGACGCTTGATTATCTCATAAGCTCGTTTGACTCAGATATAATAACTATGGACTATCGTGTGAGAGGCTTCACGAGAGATGTCAACGGCAAAAAACTGTTCATGGATCACCGTGTTTCGTCCATACAGGATTATATTTCTCCGGATATACTTGCAAAGTATGACGCAGTTGATATCAATGTATACAGCAGCAACATATATCACACCAAAATGATGGTAAAGGAGATAGACCTTCAGAATTATCTTTTCAAGACGGACGCATATGAGCTTCCGCCTACAAAAAGGCTTGAAATAATGGACAATCTCAGACGAGAGATGATAGAGATATACAGCGGAAGAAATATTTTTTAACAAAAAGAGGGCTTTGAAATGGCTTTATCTCAGAGTAACGCCCCTATCTATGAGGCGCTAATAGAATTCGGCAAAAAAAGGATAGTCCCGTTTGACGTTCCGGGACACAAGAGAGGACGAGGCAACCCCGAACTGACGCAGCTGCTCGGAGAAAAATGCGTCAGCCTTGACGTAAACTCAATGAAACCACTCGATTATCTATGTCACCCCGTATCGGTGATTCGTGACGCCGAAATGCTTGCGGCAGAGGCTTTCGGAGCTGCTCACGCATTTCTGATGGTAGGAGGAACTACGTCATCAGTGCAGACCATGGTGCTGGCAAGCGTTAAGAGAGGAGAAAAGATAATTCTCCCAAGGAATGTTCATAAGAGCGTTATGGGGGCCTTGGTGCTTTGCGGAGCAGTGCCTGTGTATGTCGATCCGCAATGCGATACGAGAATAGGCATCCCCTTGGGCATGAGCATTAATGACATAAAGCGTGTAATAAAAGAGAACCCGGACGCCAAGGCTATCCTTGTCAACAACCCGACGTACTACGGGATCTGCTCCGATCTGCGTTCAATAGTAAAGCTTGCGCATGAAAACGATATGCTTTGTTTAGTTGACGAAGCGCACGGAACACATTTCTATTTCGGAGAGAATATGCCCGTTTCGGCTATGGCAGCAGGAGCTGACATGGCTGCAGCTTCAATGCACAAATCCGGCGGCAGCCTTACGCAAAGCTCGTTTCTGCTGATAGGACCTTCTATGTCTGAAGGATACGTCCGCCAGATAATCAATCTTACACAAACGACAAGCGGATCTTACCTATTGATGTCAAGCCTTGATATTTCAAGAAGGAATCTTGCACTCAGAGGAAAAGAGATATATGCCAAAGTAGCCGAAATGGCAGAATATGCACGAAAAGACATCAACCGGATCGGCGGCTACTACGCATTTTCAAGCGAACTTATAAACGGCGACAGTGTGTTTGACTTCGACCGCACAAAGCTGTCGGTCAACACTCTCGGCATAGGTCTTGCAGGTATCGAGGTATACAGTCTGCTTCGTGACGAATATGATATACAGATAGAGTTCGGCGATCTGGGCAACTTCCTTGCATATATATCCGTGGGCGACAGACAGCGTGACATAGAGCGGCTCGTCAGCGCATTGTACGAAATAAAGAGAAGGTATTCGAAAAAAGAAACAGGCATGAGCCACAGGGAATACATCGAGCCTATCGTCAAGGCAACTCCACAGGAGGCATTCTATGCGGATTCGGAGAATCTGCCGATAGAAAATACGTTAGGCAGAGTATGCACAGAATTTGTCATGTGCTATCCTCCCGGCATACCGATACTCACTCCCGGCGAGCTTATCACAAGAGATATTCTTGATTATATAAAATACGCTAAGGAAAAGGGCTGCAGCCTTACGGGTCCGGAAGACCCTGATGTAGATACGCTTAACGTAATCAAATGATGAGTTTGGAATCAGGAATGAGTTGTTAGTTCAAATTTCAAAGTTCAAAGCATGGAGTTAAATGCAAATCCTTAGACTGATCACTTTGGACTAAAAACTATCAGCTAACACCTGAGAGCTAAACAACCAAGGAGGCAATTATGGAATTTTGGTTTTCCGAAAATCACACGCCGAATGTGCAAATATCTATCCGTGTGGATAAGCAGCTGTACAGCGGCAAAAGTGAATTTCAGCGAATAGACGTATTTGAATCGCCCGAGTTCGGAAGGTTTCTGACGCTCGACGGATACATGATGCTCACCGAAAAGGACGAATTCATCTATCATGAAATGATAACCCATGTACCGATGGCGGTACATCCAAATGTTAAGAAGATTCTTGTCATAGGCGCAGGCGACGGCGGAGTTGTGCGTGAGCTTGTTCGATATCATGATATCGAACATATAGACATGGTAGAGATCGACCCTCTCGTGGTGGAGGTGTGCAAAAAGTATCTGCCTCAGACAGCCTGCCGTTTTGACGACCCCAGGCTCAGTCTGCACTTTGAAGACGGTCTGCGTTTCGTTCGATTTAAAGAGAACGAATACGACCTGATCATAGTTGATTCAACCGACCCGTTCGGACCGGGCGAGGGGCTTTTTACAAAGGAATTTTACGGCAACTGCTACAAGGCACTAAAGGACGACGGTATTCTTATCAATCAGCACGAAAGTCCTTTCTATCCCGAAGACGCTCAGGCTTGCCAGAGAGCGCACAAAAACATTGTCAATACCTTTCCCATAGCAAAGGTATATCAGGCTCATATCCCGACTTATCCTTCGGGGCACTGGCTGTTCGGCTTTGCTTCAAAGAAATATCACCCCTTGAGGGATTTAGACGAAACACGCTGGAATATGCGTTCTCTCACCTGCCGTTACTACACTACCACACTGCACAAGGGAGCGTTTTATATTCCCGCTTATGTAGAGGAGCTGCTTAAAAGTGTTGAATAAAAATATCGAAACATTCATTGCCTGCGACTGCGATTACAAAGACGCTGCGACTGTTATGTTCGGTGCGCCGTTTGATTCCACAACATCATTTCGCCCGGGAACCCGCTTCGGTCCGTCTGCGATCCGGAGCGAGTCATACGGAATCGAAACATACAGCCCCTATCAAAACAGAGATCTGGAGGATATTTCCGTAATGGACAGCGGAGATATAGAGCTTCGCATCGGCGACACCGAGGCGTGTCTTGCTCAGATAGAGGAACGCACAAGAACTATTCTTGACGACGGCAAGATACCTATGATGATAGGCGGCGAACATCTTGTTACATTGGGAGCGTTTCGCGCGATAGCCGAAAAATATCCCGATGTACACATCATACATTTTGACGCACATGCCGATCTCAGAGAAGATTATTTAGGTGTAAAGAATTCTCATGCCTGCGTGTTAAGGCGCTGCTGGGATATAATAGGAGATGACCGCATTCATCAGTTCGGTATACGTTCAGGCGAGCGGGCGGAGTTTGAGTTTGCGAAGACCCACACGGATATGCACCCGTTCAGTCTTGAGGATGTTCCTTCGGTTATCAGGGAGCTTGCAAGAAAGCCCGTATATTTCACTCTCGACCTCGATGTGCTTGACCCGTCGATATTCCCCGGAACGGGAACACCCGAGGCAGGAGGGGTCACGTTTGAGGAGCTTCGCCGTGCGGTAACACAGGTATGCTCGGGGCTTAATATCATCGGCTGTGATGTAAACGAGCTTAGTCCGCATTACGACCACAGCGGAGTATCGACCGCCGTTGCGTGCAAGATAATCAGAGAGATCCTGCTTGCTATGAGCGATTAAGGAGACACTGATTAAATTGAGTGCCGAAGTTGCGCCGTCAGATTTTTAGGCAAATTGTGCGAAAAATCCGCAGGAATACTGACGTATTTCAAGGATTCAAGATAATACGATGTCCACCGACACATCGGGAATGTGACTAAAAATCGTTTCCGTCTACAAGGAAGAGGACGTAGGAAAAAAGTGCCGTATCATATATGTCTATGAAGACCATGCGTACGAAAACGAGGTTAAGTATGCCGCTTTTTCATATGCAAAAACAGACAGTCATATCAATATCAAGGTCAACCCGGACAGACCCATTGATATTCATTACACGCAGTACGATATAAACGGTCTGATGATCGTTGACATACTTATGGGCGCATGGTGCGGTTTGTTTTTATGGGCAATAATAAGAAACAGAAAACGGAAGTGCCTTGAGTTAAGAGAGGATAAATCCTGAACCCGATAGAAAACAAACAGCCCGGAAAGGTGATTTTAATGTTTAAAAATCTTGCAGGCATGATCTTACGATTTGTTTCGGTATTTTTTGCAGTAATTTTTCTTTTGTTCGGCGCACTTGCGGCAGCCGAATGCGTAAAGTACAAGGACTATGTTACATTTGAAGCAGACGTCGTTTCAGCATACAATGCGCCTTTAAGCACGGAATCAACCGAATACTATGTCGATATAAGCTATACATACAACGGAGTAAAATATACAACATCACAGCAGGTAATGTCAGAATACAAAGCAGGCGACAAGATCAAAATAAGAGTAAATCCCGATGATCCATCTGAGCTTGCAGGGAATGTCAAAATGCTTGTGTTTCTCATACTTGCAGGTGTATTCGGGTTTATCTCCCTCGTAATGGGATTGGTATCTTTTTTCATAAGAAAAATCAAAACAGCGTAAATACAGCAAAGCAGGTGTTATCATGCAGAAAAAAAGCAAAAAGCCGCTGCTCATCATGGCGGCAGTTTCGGTTATAATACTAATATTGGGATTTCTGTGCGGTATTGCTGTGTATTCACAGATAGCTGCACAGGTAAACGCCGGCACAAATAACGTGATAATAGACGGCACGGACATATCCGCTCTATTGAATGTTGCAGGAAACGCAGGGGCGTTTGTTATGGGGGTTATCATTTTCGGCATAAGCCTTGTTACGATCGCCGTGCAGTGGGGCATATACGGGTTGGTGATATTGATCCAAAAACTAAGCTCATCGGGCGATATAGAAAGTGAAAAAAACGTTGAACACTTAAACAGTATTAAATAGAATAAAATATATCTAAAACAAAATTCGGAGATGATGTAATTATGGGTAAAGTATTAATTATCGGATGCGGCGGTGTTGCAAGTGTCGCAATACAAAAATGCTGTCAGCACAGCGATGTTTTTGAGGAGATCTGCATTGCAAGCCGCACAAAATCAAAGTGCGACGCACTCAAAGAGAAGTTAGAGAGCAAAACAGCCACAAAGATCACTACCGAGCAGGTAGACGCAGACAAGGTTGATGAGCTGGTTGCTCTTATTAAAAAAGTGCAGCCCGACCTCGTTATGAATATCGCTCTCCCCTATCAGGACCTTACGATAATGGATGCGTGTCTTGAATGCGGTGTAAACTATATGGACACGGCAAACTACGAGCCGGAGGACATCACAGACCCGGCTTGGCGAGAGGTATACGACAAGAGATGCAGAGAGGAGGGCTTCTCCGCATACTTTGATTATTCATGGCAGTGGGCATACAAAGAAAAATTCGAGAAAGCAGGTCTTACGGCGCTTCTCGGTTCGGGCTTCGACCCGGGTGTAACACAGGCATACTGCGCATACGCACAAAAGCACCTTTTCGACAGAATAGACACAATAGATATTCTCGACTGTAACGGCGGCGATCACGGATACCCGTTTGCTACAAACTTCAATCCCGAGATCAATCTAAGAGAGGTATCAGCACCCGGTTCTTACTGGGAGAACGGTCACTGGGTAGAGATCCCCGCAATGAGCATCAAAAGAGAATACAGCTTTGATCAGGTCGGTATGAAGGATATGTATCTGCTCCATCACGAGGAAATAGAATCCCTTGCGAAGAATATTCCCGATGTAAAGCGCATTCGCTTCTTTATGACATTCGGTCAGAGTTATCTCACGCACATGAACTGTCTTGAAAATGTAGGTATGCTCTCAACAGAACCGATAGAATTCGAGGGTCATCAGATAGTGCCGATACAGTTCCTGAAGGCGCTTCTCCCCGACCCCGCAACGCTCGGTCCGAGAACGGTAGGTAAAACAAATATCGGCTGTATCTTCACCGGTGTTAAGGACGGTAAAGAAAAGACATCTTACATCTATAACGTATGCGACCATCAGGAATGCTACAGAGAGGTCGGATCGCAGGCTATCTCCTATACAACGGGTGTTCCGGCAATGATCGGCGCTATGATGCTCTTAACAGGCAAATGGAACAAGCCCGGAGTATACACGGTAGAGGAGTTTGACCCCGATCCGTACATGGAGCAGCTCAACCTCTGCGGACTTCCGTGGCAGATAGACGATAACCCCGTATTGGTAGACTGATATGGATAATGATATAAAAACACCTTACTTTCTTGTTGACGAAAATCGTCTTGTAAAAAATCTTGAAATTCTCAAAGAGGTAGAGGACAGCACAGGCTGCAGAATACTGCTTGCGCAGAAAGCCTTTTCGATGTTTTATACGTACCCGTTAATATCGCAGTATCTCTGCGGTACTACGGCAAGCGGTCTGCATGAAGCACGGCTCGGACACGAGAAATTCGGAGGGGAAACGCATGTTTTCTCCCCTGCATACAGAAAAGACGAATTTGAAGATATTTTAAGATATGCCGACCATATCGTATTCAACAGTGTTGAGCAAGTACGAAAGTTTGCACAGCAGGCACACGATAACGGTAAATCAGTGGGACTAAGAATTAATCCGGAATGCTCAACGCAAATAGGGCACGAGATATACGACCCCTGCGCAAAAGGTTCAAGGCTCGGCTGCACATTATCGCAGTTTGACGAAAGCATATTGCCTTTGCTTGACGGACTGCATTTTCACACGCTGTGCGAGCAGAACAGTGACGCGCTTGAAACAACCGCAGAAGCCTTCGAGGAAAAATTCGGCAGGTACCTCAACAATATGAAGTGGGTGAATTTCGGCGGAGGTCATCACATCACAAGAGATGATTATGACATCGACACTCTGAAAAGAGTTATCAGACATTTCAAAGAAACATACAATCTTGAGGTATACCTTGAACCGGGAGAGGCGGTAGTGCTAAACGCAGGTTTCCTTATAACAAGTGTGCTTGAAACCGGCAGCAATGGCATAGATATAGCTATTCTCGATACGTCCGCTGCGTGTCATATGCCCGATGTTATCGAAATGCCATACCGCCCGCCGCTCATTAATTCGGGCGAAAAGGGCGAAAAAAAACACACCTACCGTTTAGGCGGGTGTACGTGTCTTGCAGGAGATGTAATAGGCGATTATTCCTTTGACGAACCGCTCAAAGAGGGCGACAGACTTGTTTTTGAGGATATGGCGCTCTACACTATGGTAAAGACAAACACCTTCAACGGAATGCCTTTGCCGTCCATAGTTTACAGAAAGTCGGATGGAAGTACAGTGGTTGTTAAAGAGTTCGGCTATGAAGATTTCTTAAACAGATTATCGTAAAAAACATTGAACAATCAGGACCACCCGCTCAGCGGGTGGTCTGCTCTGCCCTATAAGAGCGTGCTGCGAACGCTGCCCCTTAAGTGGCCTGAGAAAGGTCTGCCAGATGCATTCCATTCTCAGCTACCCCTTAAAGGGTTCTTAATATAATCCCCCGCAACAATAATGTCTATTTCTATACTTGTATTTCCAGTTCGCATGACGATCATATATCATTAGTGAACTTTTCCCCTTCAGATAGTCCATAATTTGAGCCGCACTATACTTAGTGTAGTCGTTTCACAACAAAAACCGCACAAAGAAAGTCTTTGTGCGGTGATTTTTTGTATAAACCCAAATGGGAAAAAATTATCTCTTTGAGTTTTAAGTACATCATTTTGTTTTGTATTGAATTGTTTTGAAACCTTGATGTTTACTTGCTTTATTGTATCATAGTGTAATGATTAAATCAATACCGTTTTGAATTGTTGGACATCAAACGGACATCAAAGCAGACATCATTCAGCAAGTTTGAATGATATCATATCAGCGACTTTTGCCTTTGTGCTTTGCAGCACATCAGAATATATATTTGCTGTTGTACTGACATCAGAATGACCGAGCATTTCAGAAACTATTTTCAGATCAATGCCGCTGTTAATCATCAAAGTTGCTGTACAATGCCGTAATGTGTGAAGCGTTGCAAACTCAAAAGATGTTCCCTTTACAAATTTACGGAATTGTGTATTAAGAAATGACCTGTCAACAAAGTTTCCTGTTTCAGTTGTAAATACCATTTCGGGATGTTGGTTACTCTTTCCGAGAACAGCGGCTTTTTCTTCTTGATGTTTCTGCTGCTCCCTGAATATTTCCGCTAAAGTATCACTTAGACCGATATATCTGTCACTGCTTTGTGTTTTAGGCGGTTGCAGCCAATGTTTACCGCCGACATCAGTTAATGTATTTTCAATATGTATTGTCTTGTTTACATAGTCAATATCAGACCAACGGAGAGCCAAACATTCGCCTGATCTCATACCCGTAAATAATAATACTTTGATTATTGTATTAAATTGTGAATACTCCTGCACCATTGATAATAGTTCCCTTGCTTGCTTTTCATCAAGTGAGGGCTTTTTCTTTTTGGCGGTTGAACCTTTGGGAAGAATAACTGCTTTGTTGCAGGGCGTTTCTTTTAAAAATCCCTGTTCAACTGCCCTTGCAAAAACAGACTGCATAATAACATAGATTTTCCGACAGGTTGCAGGGGAATAAGTACGGGTTTTGAAAAATGCTGTAATCTTTGCAGGGGTGAAGTCTTTTAATTTGATATTTCCGAGTTCCGGCAAAAGATGATTTCTGATCTGACTTTCATAATTGTAGGCGGTAATCTCTTTAAGCCTGTTTTTTGCATAGTTTTCTATGAACCATTCGCACATCTCAGAAAATCGCATATTTTCAGCAAGTGAAGTCATACCTTTGCATTTTCTTTCAAACTCTGCCGCAAATTCAGCCGCTAATTTCTCAGCTTTTTTTGCTGTTACATTCTCAGGCGGTACAAAAGTAGTTGTTTTTCTGATCTTCTTTCCACTGGTATCTGTTCCGAGTGAAACAACAATTTGAAAAGTGTTTCCACGTTTATTTATTGCTGCCATTATTAGCACCCCTTTTTGTCTTTTCAAATGTGTTGTGGCGTTCTGCTGCTGACATATCTTCAATGATTTCTGTAAAAACCTTCTGAATAATCCACAGTTTAGCCATTTGTTCATTCTGAGTTACTATTATATCTTCAATGCCGTTATTACTGTTGTATAGTTTACCTTCTATTCTTGATTCAACTATAATTACACCTATTTCGTCCAATATTCTTTCAAAATTCGGATTTTCCAAAATTGTCGAGATATAACTGTTGTAAAATCTTTTATTATCAGCACTTTCATTCCACTTTTGAAGCAGAAGTATTGTTTTTTCTGATAATCCTATTGTATTGCACACAGCTTGTATATCTGTATTTGGACTTTTTGTATTCGTTCTACCAAGCAAATAATCAGTTGAAACACCGTAATAATCAGCAATTATTGATAAGTTGGTAATAGAACAATCGCTAATAGCATTAAGGTATTTGTTAAAAGTTTGATAGGGTATATTCATTTGTTTGCATTGTATCGGAATAGTTAATTTATAATCAGTATCAAGCTTTTCATCTATCAGGCTATGTAATCTTTCAGCAAGCGTTTTTTTAGTCTGTTTGTTCAATAGTGTTGTCATTTTACCGCCCTTTCTTATCTAATTAGATAAAATCTTTATTATTATTATCTAATCATATCAGATAGAATTTTTTTCGTTTTTATTTCTTTATTGTGTTATAATCTTATCAGACAAGAGAAAGAAAAAGATTATCTAATAAGATACTATCATTTTTCTTATTGATTGTCAAGAGAAATAAAAAGAGAAAGGGTGCTTTTTATGAAAGCTAACGAGGAAAAGAAGAGGTACTATAAGCTATGGAGAGCAAAAAACAAAGAAAAAATCAAGGCTTATAACGACAGGTACTGGCAGAAAAGAGCTGAAAAAGCCGAAAGGGAGTTAAAAGAGAATGAAAACATTTCCGACAATCCGTGAAGTTGCAAAAACAGGGCTTTTGACAGAATACGCATTGAGAATGATGCTAAAATCCGACAATCCACCACCGCACATCAAGATAAACAAGAAAATTTTAATCAATTATCCGCTGTTTGTTGAATGGCTTGACCGAAGATCAAAAAAGGGGGAATAAAAAATGCGTAAATGTGAAGGAAAAGCAAGGCATATTTTCAATGAAAACAGTTTGACCGCCCAGCTTTTGGCAGTAATAGGAACGGGAGAAAAAGCCGCTGCTACTTCAAAGCAGATAAAACAAAGTTTCGGATGGAGCGAAAGAGAACTCAGAAAAGTTGTTGAACACTGCCGGAGAAATGGGATATATATTTTATCATCAGACAGCGGCTATTATTTCCCGTCTTGCATTGATGAAGTCAAGGCATTTATAAAGCGAGAAAATGGCAGGATAAGAAGTCAATGCGTAACTTTAGCACCGTTGAAACGATATCTGAAACAGCTTAACAACTCGGACACCTAAAAAAGAGGGGGGAATATTACGGCACAAAGACGGATGTTTTCAAAAGATGTTATTGATTCGGATGAATTTGCCGATTTACCGACAGATTCAAAATTGCTGTACTTCATTGTCGGAATGAATAGTGATGACGAAGGAATTTGCAAAAGCTGTAAAATGCTTATGAAAATTCACGGTATAAAAACAGAATATCTTGAACAGCTGATTAATGCTAAATTTGTTATTCAAATAAACAAAATAGTAGTTGTTCGTCACTGGTTGCTAAATAATCAAATACGGAAAGATAGGTTTCATACTTCAAGCTGTCCTGAAAGAGAATTGATAAACGTTGAAAATGACACAAAAATTTATTACACGGATAATGAAATACAGAGCATAGACAGCTATTTTACACCGCTATCAGAATATAGACAAAAAGATAATTCGGAGTTTTCGGAGATATAAAAAAGTGTCAACCGTTTGGCAACCAACGGTGAACCGAGATTAGACAAGCTTAGACAAGTTTACTTTAGTTTAAAAAAGAATAGTCAACACTTAGGAAGGGGGTGCAGGGGGGAACCTTAAAAAACACACATCGTTAAAAAATCAAAAAAAGAAGGAATTTTTTTAAATGAAGAATTTAACACCAATGAAAGCAATTCGCAAAAAATGTTTAGACTGCTGCTGTTATCAAACGGCAGAAGTTAGACTTTGTACTGCTGAAAACTGCCCTTTATATGCCTTTAGAACGGGACATAGACCCAAAAGGGATAATTATACTAATGCTGAAAGTTACACCGAAAAAACCGCACCTACAACGGCAAAAAACGAAAAAGAAAGCAACTGAAAGGAAGTTATTGATATGTACGAGATAATTTTACTCACACCGCCGGAACGCATAAATAAACAAGCGCTTTTATATGCAGTTGTAAACAGCCATAATGAGATACTTTGTAAATTCCGCTGTTTACAATTAGCAGCTGATTTTGTCCGTTATGTAAACGGCGGTGATCTTTTCGATGAATCAAGAGAATATCTTTTAACCACAGCAATATATGAATATAGCAAACTCATAAAACCGCAGAAAATCGCAGAAGAAAAGGGGGTGCAGTCTTGATTGAAAATGAAGTCGTAATATCTGCACTACTGAACGAGCCGACAGTACAAAAAGCCGCTGAAAAATGCAAACTATCAGAAAGACAGATATTTGAACGAATGAAACAACCTTCATTCAGACAGGAATATAACAGGGCAAAACGACAAATTTTAGAATCAGCTACAAACGCATTACAAAGCCGTCTGACAGCGGCAACGGAAACAGCAATACAGATTATGCAGGACAAGGAAACCAGCCCACAAACACGCCTGAACGCTTGCAATTTGATATTTAATCAATGTCAAAAGCTGACTGAAACGATTGATATTCTTGATAGGATTGAAAGCCTTGAAAAAATGCAGGGAGTTGAACAAAATGAGTAGTATTCAAAGCCGCCTGAAACGACTTGAAAGAATACAAGCACAAAAGCCGCCTGTTGATTTATTCGGGCAATATTACGATGAATTGATCGAAAAGGATAAAATTCGATATTTGCGTTATGTTTACGGCGATGATTATAAAAATCTTGAATATGCTGAAAGGATTGAACAACAGGCACGAAGCACGCTGCATTTTATTTGTTCATCAAAAGAAATAGACATAGATCTTGACAGTGATCTTTTCGCAGTTCTTGCAAGAAGTCTTGAATTGAATATCTGACAAATAAAGCACCGTCAACGGGTAATGCCGCTGTTGGTGCTTTTTGAGTATTTCCCCACATATAAAAAAGCGGCTGCCCTTATCGGACAACCGCTGATTTTTTGGTATTCGGACATCAAGCGGACATCAATTTTCCGTTTCTCTTTCCAAAAATCCAGTAAATAAGCCACTTTTGAAGTATATTTATTATCTCTTCGAGAACTGCGGAGCTCTTCTTGCTGCCTTAAGACCATACTTCTTACGTTCCTTCATTCTCGGGTCACGTGTGAGGAAGCCTGCCTTTTTGAGTGCAGGACGAAGATTCTCTGCGTCATACTGAAGAAGCGCTCTTGAAATGCCGTGACGAATAGCGCCTGCCTGACCTGTTACGCCGCCGCCTGCTACTCTGCATACAACGTCAAACTTCTCTGCCGTATCTGTAAGGTTGAGAGGCTGTCTTACGATGAGCTTGAGTGTCTCAAGACCAAAGTAATCATCGATATCTCGGTCGTTGATCGTGATCTTGCCTGTTCCCTGATAAATTCTTACTCTTGCAACAGAACTCTTTCTTCTGCCTGTGCCGTAAAAATAATTAGTGTTACCGTACATTATTGTTTCCTCCTTCCTTACTTATCCCAGACTTCGGGCTTCTGAGCTGCGTGAATATGCTCTGCACCCTCGAACAGACGAAGTCTGAGGAGTGCGTCTCTGCCGATAGAGTTGTTCGGGATCATACCCTTAACTGCAAGCTCCATTGCCTTAGTCGGTCTTGTTGCCATGAGTGTGTCGTATCTTGTCTCCTTAAGGTGACCTACATAACCCGTGTGACGCTGCCACTTCTTCTGAGTGAGCTTGCTGCCTGTGAGAACAGCCTTTCCACAGTTGATGATGATTACGTGATCGCCGCAGTCTACATGCGGTGTGAATGTCGGCTTGTGCTTTCCTCTGAGAAGAACAGCAGCCTGCGCAGCTACACGGCCGAGCGGCTTGCCTGCTGCGTCAAGAATGTACCACTTGCGCTCAACTTCGCCCTTTTTTGCCATAAAAGTTGACATAGTCTTATTCCTCCTAAACATATTTTAAGTATATGCGAATAAATTCTCGCATTCGTGCTTTGTTATCATAACATATCTTAGGGGTAATGTCAACCAATTTTTTCGAGAATTTAATTTACCAACATATAAACTCTTTTATTCTCTTGTATACTCTTGTATACTCGTGTATTCTTAATTGTCATTTTTTCTTGTGTTATCTCTTTGCAAAAGGGTTCGCTTGTTAAAAAATCAGTGCTAAGATATGTCGGGGGTTTTCTTTATTATGATTGATTTTTCTAAAATGTTATGATAAAATAATTTTGTTAGAAACGGAGGAGAAGAAATGCTTATAAATTTTGATAATATCCCGGAGCAGCGCATACCCCAATTCAAGGGCGGTACGGGCGAAACTATTGCAAATATGTTTGTCAACGAACTCGGTAAAATAATGTACGGACGCCTGGAGCCGGGTTCGTCTATCGGTTATCATAAACATGAAACCAACAGCGAGATCATCTATATTCTAAGCGGTAAAGCCGATTTTCTGTACGATGACGGAACAGAGCAAACATCAGCCGGGGGCTGTCATTACTGCCCTAAGGGACACAGCCATTCTATGATAAACAACTACAGCGAAGACCTTGTTTTCTTCGCTGTAGTTCCCGAACAATAATTATAGTCTGAAGGTCAAAGATCTCGGATCCATTCCTTGACCTTTGCACTTGAAATAAAGAAAGGCAGGTAATAATAATGTCAAATATCAAAAAGGTTGTAGATTTTCTGGATAAGGCGCAGACGTACTATCTTGCAACGACTGAGGGCGATCAGCCGAGGGTCAGACCGTTCGGAACAGCGCTTCTCTATGACGGAAAGCTGTATATTCAGACAGGTAAGGTGAAGAATGTGTCAAAGCAGCTTGCGGTAAATCCTAAAGCCGAGATATGCGCATTCTGCGAGGGCAAGTGGGTTCGTATCTCCGGCGAGCTTGTAAATGACGATAACAGAGATGTTATGGTGGCTATGCTTGAAAAAATGCCGGAGTTAAAGGCTATGTACAACCCCGACGACGGCAATATGCAGGTGCTTTGCTTCAAAAACGCAAAGGCTGTTTTCAGCTCGTTTACTGAAGCGCCCGAAGAGATAGATTTCTGAAGATAATGTTCTCAGTGATCCGGGCGGAAAACATGATCGACAAATGAATACAGGAAATACCGCACAGAGAAAGAAACCGATATGCAGATAGATCAGGCTTTCTTTGTACGGTATTTTGCTTTTTAACTGATAAAGTATTTCTAATTAATAAACTCCCGCCGGGTCTGTGGTGTTTACAATACTGTCCAGACTGTATAGAAAAAGTACTTCGTCAATATTTTCGTTTTCAACAATTTCGGATACGGGAAAAACATAATATCTAAGATCTATCAGTACGATCTCCGAACAGTTGTCCGCAAGGAACGGGGCTAAACAAACCTTTTGCAGCGGGTCTTCTTTATCGCCTATCTTGTATGAGGATACGGCAGAAGAGCTGCTTTTTGAGCTTTTTGTATCCTTTGAGCTGCCGACCGAGGGTATTTTTGAAGAAGAGTGAGACACCTCGGAAGAGGCCGCCTTGTCTGCCTTGGATGAGTATGACGTTACCGTGTCTTTTGTATCGGCGGAATCGGACGATAGTAAAGCGTCGTTTGTCTTGTTACCACAGCCTGTTAAAAGAAATGCACCTATGATAGATAACAAAATGATCCTTTTCATTTTCTGATCTCCTGTGAACAGAATACAATTAATTTTTATGTATTATGCTTGACAAATGTTTCTTTTTAACGCTAAATGCATTAAAAATCCGTCTGATACCGGTTGACAAATCACGAATAATGTGATATTATATTAAGGCAACAATGAATCTGCTATATGGCCCGGTAGTTCAGTTGGTTAGAACGCCAGCCTGTCACGCTGGAGGTCGACGGTTCGAGCCCGTTTCGGGTCGCCACAGGCTCTTTTTGGAGAGCCGTTTATTTTGCTGGTATAGCTCAGCAGGCAGAGCGCATCCTTGGTAAGGATGAGGTCACCGGTTCGAATCCGGTTATCAGCTCCATATAAAAACCGCATTGCAAGCCGTTTTTTTGATAGACGGCTTGCTTTTATTTTACTCAAAAATAACCCGTGGCGATTGCTTGGCGACCGGGCACGCGCCCGGCGGCGATATGCGAACAAAGTCTGCTGCCGGCACAGACCTCTTGCCCGCACCCGAAGCCGGTGTATTTCTGTCGGTTTATCAGTGGAAAATGTTTACAGCGACTGAACATAGGCGACTACGGCTTCTACGAATCGCCGAAATAAGGATTTATTCAACGAAATATCGGGAAACACATATTACAAACAATTACAATCACCCTACAAAAAAACAGCACCCTGTACCTGCCAATTCGGAGATACAAGGTGCTGTTAAATTATGCTCTGCTTTCGCTACTCTTTGTATCGTTGTTGCGGAGCGACTGAAACAGATCGCCGAGCTTATCGGCGGCACGTCTGTTTGTTTCCTCGAGGGCGTGAACATAGCGGTTGTTGTTTTCATCTGCGAATGCCCTAAACGCTTGCCTACGTTCTTAATGTCAACTCCGATCAGCAGCGACATTGTAGCCGATGTGTATCGAAGTGCGTGAAATTTCTTGTACGGCAGACAAACGGCAAGTGCTGCAACTGGTGCGCAGGCCTTGCGGGGCGGTACATATACGAGGACGCACCCGAAGAGGTGTTTGCAAAGCACGACAACTGCACCTGCACTGTCGAATACATAACGGACAAATACAGGGAGAATGTGCATACGAAAAAGAGGTATGCACTCACACCCGAACAGCGGCAGGAGATTTTGAAGAACGCACCGAAGCCGACAAGGTTTACAAAGGAGCAGGCGGGAAATCTACAGGATAGAGTGCTGATTGGGGTTGCAAATTCTGTGGGGAGTGGTATAATAGAATTAGCAAGAAAAATGGCAACACTGCCATCAGCGGCAGAAAGGCTATTCTGAATGCATTGAAAGAGTTGCCGGATCCGGAACTTGAGGGCAAAGAGTTCTTTGATTTACCATGGCTGTCTGTAATCGGTGAGGTGCTGAAGCCGCACGGTTTAATGCTTTCGGAGATAAACGATTACTATGTTCCAGAGAAAAGTATGGCCCGCTGTGCATAGGATTTCGATGGTGGGTTTCTGATGGAAAATATGGAAGATGAGGTGAATAACAGCTTGGAAACAAAACAGAAAAAAATATCTAAGGTACTGATCATCATTATGGCCATAGTTCTGATGATAGTGTTGATTTTTTTATTTGTGTTTAGAAACGAAATCAGGACAATATCATCTATGAAAAAGATCGATGATTATGGTATGTATCAAATGAAATATTATGGTAGTTATGATCTGGACGGATTATTAAAGCAGGGAATTTCATCAGATGAGGAATTGCAGGATTTCATTATCAAAGAACTGACGCATGGTATCCCGGTGAATATTGACGTTACGGGAGGAGGATGTACTGCGTTTGTATATACCGATAAGGACGGTAGAACCATTATGGGAAGAAATTTTGACTTCAGCTATGCACCATCGCTCCAGGTATTTACAAATCCTGAACATGGATATGCGTCTGTTTCAACAATTAATCTTGCTTTTGCGGGATATGGAGAGAATAATCTTCCCGATTCGTTTGCAAACAGTTTTTTAGCACTGGCTGCCCCGTATCTGACATTTGACGGAATGAATGAGAAGGGTGTTGCGGTATGCTTGCTGGCAGTACCGGAAGCAGATAATCCGTCAACGGGCAAGACCATGATTAATACGTCTGTTGCAATGAGGATGATTTTGGATAAAGCCGCAAATATGAACGAGGCAATTGACTTATTGAAGCAATATGACATTTACTTTTCCGGCAATATACCATGTCATTTTCTTTTGGCGGATTCAAGCGGCAAATCAGTTATCATTGAGTATTATGGCGGCGGATTGCAGGTTGTAGAATCAGATGAATCCTTTCAGGTTGCTTCGAATTTTATAGCTTACAACGACTTGAATATCGGAGAAGGATTCGATGAATTTGATCGATACAATTCAGTACATGATTATCTTAAACAGAAGAATTGCGATGTATCGGAAGATGAAGCTATGGCATTATTGGCTGAAGTAGGAGTTATGGACGATGGAGTGGATAAACTTCAGTGGTCTGTAGTTTACAATTTGAACGACCTTAGTGGAGAGATTTTTGCTCATAGGAAGAATGATCAGTCAACTCGGTTTGAACTTGAATTCAAGAAATAGGTAATAGATTTTATACAGAAATATTTCATTTATTTTTGCTGAAAAGGTAGTTTGGGCGTTTAATAACATTGATGATTGGACGTTCCGAGATAAACTTGATGTCAGACCGTCCGATGTCGTCAAGATCGTTGATGTTATGATACCTTGGTTTGAACGATGGCTTGAGTCAGCGCAACGAACTGATAACCTCAAAGATCGACGATATGAGCGACGAGGAATACGAACGGATAAAAAGCAAAGTGGACGGGAAGCCGTTCTCTTATGATAAAGAAGATCAAGCACCCGACAGATGTTGAGGCGCTTTTCTTATACCCAAAAACAAAAGGCGGTGTTTGATATGACATAGCATAAAATAAAACACCAAAATTAAGGAGGGGCAAAATGACCACAATCATGGAATTGTCAACATCCGTCCAGTCAAAAAACACCCAAAATTCTAACAGCAGCAGATCAAGCGGCACGGACAGAGTCGGAGCAGCCAAGTCGATAGACGATCGGAGGGAGTCCGCCAGAATCTCATTCGACATTGCAGCATAAACGCATACTTTAAGAAATCTTTCCATATTTTCTTCCTTCAAAAGCATAAGAAACATATTGAGCCTCCACAAATCGAATAATTTTCTCATCGATTTGGTATAATAACTATGTTTTACCTACAATCATTATCTGCGCTTGTCAACACCTATACTGCTTATTTTTTTATAGTCTATGGGTCATCTGACTTGTAAAAACCCTTAAAGTAAATATTATAATGACCTAAAGGGAAGATGAAAATGAAAACCGAACGTGAAAATATATCCTGCAAGATCGGTGAACGCATACGCCGATTCCGCGCCGAGCAGCACCTTAGCCAAGAAGCATTGGCACTTTCCTGCGAGATACACCCGGCATATCTTGGCAGACTGGAGCGCGGTGAAAAATGCCCGACCGTTGACACGCTATACAAAATCGCGCAGGGCTTGAAGATACCTCTCTCCGAGCTTTTAGACGTGACCGCCGAGATAAACCCAACGCATAAAGCGGCAATCAACCGTATAGAAAACGCGATCTATAGTCTGTCCGAAGGTGAAGCCTGGGAGATCGCCGAAATTATCGAGCGACTTATCGCATTCAAGCATGATAACACTTGATCTCCTCCATAAATTTCGAGGCATAGTCTGAATCTTTCAAACAGCTCGTTTCGGAAAATCATTATTGATTACATTATAGCATCGGTCAAAACAACCGATGCTATTTTATATAAGAGTATAATGCAGTTGGATTTTCCGCCAAAAAACCGGTTGGCACAAGCCCCACCACTTTAGGCTCGATAATATTATAATATACACCTGAAAATCCCTTCTGCTACAAAATGCAAGCAAACAATTATTTCAAAAAAGATTTCCCCTCTATTGATTTTTACATCATAAATGGTATATAATAATGCCAAATCACGATTTACTAAATCACGATTAGATATAATGACAGGGGATAATATGTTTATTGGGAGAAAACAGGAGCTTCAATTTCTGGAGAATAAATACAATACCAAGGGAGGTCAGCTCGTTGTACTTTACGGACGAAGGCGTGTAGGCAAAACCGAAACTCTCCGCGAACTCTGCAAAGGAAAGCCTCACATTTTCTACTCCTGCCGTGAGGTTTCGGATAAATTGCAACTGCGCAGCTTTTCGCAAAAACTGCTTCGGGAGAATATCCCCGCCGCAAGCTACATCAAGGAATTTTCCGACTGGGAATTATCCTTAAAAAGCATTAGCGAGCTGCCTTACGGTGACAGCAAAAAGCTGCTCATCATTGACGAGTTTCCTATATGTGCAAGGGCAATACAAGTATACCCTCGATACTTCAAAACCTCTGGGACGAGTATTTGAAGGACGAAAATGTAATGATCGTGCTTTGCGGCAGTGCTATGAGCTTTATCGAAGAGGAGCTGCTTGCCGAGAAAAATCCGCTTTACGGCAGGGCGACCGGCATCTACAAAATGGAGTCGATGGGCTTTTATGATGCTGCAAAGTTCTTCCCCACTATTCCGAACGAGATAAGATAATTGCTTATGCTGTACTCAGCGGTATTCCGCATTATCTGAAGCAGTTTGACCCTGATATTCCTTTAGAGGACAAGATCACCGCGCTCAAAGAAGCAGTCAGGATCACAAAGTCGGGCGGTCACATTTTGGTAGCCTATTGTATGAACGAAGCGACGGTCATTCAATATGTTTTAGGCTGCAATCAGCTGAAATCGGTAATGGATTTGAATATGATTACCGATGATTAGAAATGTATCAGCGAGCCGAAAGACTTGTTTGAAATGGTGCGCGTTGAGGATATAGAACGCCTAAACGCATCTGTTCCTGTTAAGCGCGTTAAGCTCGTCGCAACCGATGGCGCAAGCCGCTATGTCAGGGAATACTTAGAAGATATGGACGAAGAAACCTTTGAAAAATGGCTGTCCTATCATTTTGCAACCTGTGAAAGACAGGATTTGATAGGCGCTACAAATCACAGTTTGGATATTCTGAGGAAAGAAGTGTAGGTGATATTGTTGTTTGCTCCAAAACTAAATCAAGGCGACGAAATAAGAGTAATAGCTCCGTCACGTAGTTTATCGTATGTCTGGGAGGAAAAGTCCAACAAAGCTTTGTTCTGTCTTGAACAGCAGGGCTTCCACGTTTCCTTTTCAAAGCACAGCCGTGAAATAGACGATTGGAATTCGTCGTCAATACAATCCAGAGTTGAGGATATACACGAAGCGTTCCTTGATGACAACGTCAAGGCGATCCTGACGGCGATCGGCGGCTTCAATGTGAATCAAATCTTAGAGCATATTGACTATGAA
>OMYH01000051.1 GCA_900315255.1 uncultured Eubacteriales bacterium
GTTTCTGTTGCTGTGTCACTGTCTGTTGCCGTGTCGGTATTCGTTTCTGTTGTTGTGTCACTGTCTGTTGCGGTGTCGGTATCCGTTTCTGTTGCTGTGTCACTGTCTGTTGCCGTGTCGGTATCCGTTTCTGTTGTTGTGTCACTGTCTGTTGCCGTGTCGGTATCCGTTTCTGTTGCTGTGTCACTGTCTGTTGCCGTGTCGGTATTCGTTTCTGTTGTTGTGTCACTGTCTGCTGCGGTGTCGGTATCCGTTTCTGTTGCTGTGTCACTATTGGTTGCGGTGTCGGTATTCGTTTCTGTTGCTGTGTCACTGTCGCTTGCGGTATCGGTATCCGTTTCTGTTGTTGTGTCACTGTCTGTTGCGGTGTCGGTATCCGTTTCTGTTGTTGTGTCACTGTCGGTTGCCGTGTCGGTATCCGTTTCTGTTGCTGTGTCACTGTCTGTTGCTGTGTCGGTATCCGTTTCTGTTGTTGTGTCACTATCGGTTGCCGTGTCGGTGTCTGTTTCTGTTGTTGTGTCACTGTCTGTTGCTGTGTCACTGTCTGTTGCCGTGTCGGTATCCGTTTCTGTTGCTGTGTCACTGTCTGTTGCCGTGTCCGTATCCTCCGGCATTTTTGAATTGTAGTGTATTGTTGCGTTTGTCAGAGCTTCGTTATTCTCGTCTATTGTAATGCTATTCCACTGTTCTTCTGTTCCGCCGTAATATACATCTGTTAAGCCTGTGCAGTTGGAGAATGCCCCATAATAAATACTTGTCACACTGTCGGGGATAGTGACATTAATTTTGGCTTCCGGACAAGTGATAAGAGTTATCATATCTTTATCATATAAAATGCCATCGGCAGAAGCGTAATACGCATTATTCGGAGATACTTCAATGTCCGTTAATCTTTTACAGCCGGAGAATGCCCAATCACCAATACTTGTCACACCATCGGGTATGGTTATACTCGTTAAGCTTTCACAGCCGGAGAATGCTGCCCAATCAATACTTGTCACACTGTCGGGTATCGTTATGCTTGTTAAGCTTGCGCAGTTGGAGAATGCATCAGCACCAATACTTGTCACACTGTCGGGTATCGTTATGCTTGTTAAGCTTGTGCAGTTGGAGAAGGCACCACTACCGATACTTGTCACACTGTCCGGTATTGTTATGCTTGTTAAGCTTTCACAGCCGGAGAATACATAATCACCTATATTTGTCACACTGTCGGGTATGGTTATGCTTGTTAAGCTTGAGCAGCCGGAGAATGCAGAATCACCAATACTTGTCACACTGTCGGGTATCGTTATGCTTGTTAAGCTTGTGCAGTCGTAGAATGCAGAAGAACTAATACTTGTCACACTGTCGGGTATGGTTATGCTTGTCAAGCTTGTGCAGTTGGAGAATGCACCACTACCGATACTTGTCACACTGTCGGGTATTGTTATGCTTGTTAAGCTTGTGCAGCCGGAGAATGCCCAATCACCAATACTTGTCACACTATCGGGTATCGTTATGCTTGTTAAGCTTGTACAGTCGGAGAATGTATGATTACCAATACTTGTCACACTATCGGGTATGGTTATACTCGTTAAGCTTTCACAGCCGGAGAATGTATGATTACCAATACTTGTCACACTATCGGGTATGGTTATACTCGTTAAGCTTTCACAGCCGGAGAATGCCCAATCACCAATACTTGTCACACTATCGGGTATCGTTATGCTTGTTAAGCTTGTGCAGTCGGAGAATGCACATTCTCCAATACTTGTCACACTGTCGGGTATCGTTATGCTGGTTAAGCTTGCACAGCCGGAGAATGTATAATTACCAATACTTGTCACACTGTCGGGTATCGTTATGCTTGTTAAGCTTGTGCAGTTGGAGAATGCAGAATCACCAATACTTGTCACACTGTCGGGTATGGTTATGCTTGTTAAGCTTGTGCAGTAGTAGAATGCATATTCACCAATACTTGTCACACTGTCGGGTATCGTTATGCTTGTTAAGCTTGTGCAGTCGTAGAATGCAGAATTACCAATACTTGTCACACTGTCGGGTATTGTTATGCTTGTTAAGCCTATGCAGTGGGAGAATGCATGAGTACCAATATCTGTCACACTGTCGGGTATTGTTATGCTTGTTAAGCTTTCGCAGCCGGAGAATGCATAATTACCAATACTTGTCACACTGTCGGGTATTGTTATACTTGTTAAGCTTGTGCAGTTGTAGAATGCCTCCAAAACAATATCCGTCACACTGTCGGGTATGGTTATACTCGTTAAGCTTGTGCAGCCGTAGAATGCAGAATAACCAATCCTTGTCACACTGTCGGGTATTGTTATGCTTGTTAAGCTTGTGCAGTGGGAGAATGCATGAGTACCAATCCTTGTCACACTGTCGGGTATTGTTATGCTTGTTAAGCTTATGCAGTCGGAGAATGCATCAGCACCAATACTTGTCACACTCTTGCCGTCTATCTCGCTCGGTATCGTGATCTCGCTGTCGCTGCCGTTATACTCTGTGATAGCAACCGTGCCGTTTTCAAGAACATCGTAGTCATAATCGCCGTAGGTTTCGGCACTCCTTTTATCCGTAACCGTTCCCTGCGATATTTCGGGTGTTTCTTCCGCCGCGCTCGCTGTAACCGCCGTACTTATCATAGGCATTGTCAGAGTTAACGCAAGCGCCAGCGACAATAGTTTTCGTTTCATAATAGATCTCCTCCTAAAAAATAGCATTAAAAAAGGCGCACAACCGAAGTCATGCGCCAAAAAACACAAGCTCCGATTGTCGCCAAACAATTTATTCAGTATTCTCCGACAGAAAAAAGAGTTGCGGATCACACATCGTAGAGAGAGCAAGTGCTTTTAACGAAAAAACACTGTCTGTAGTGTAAAAAAACTAAAAAATGGTAACCCGACCTGAAGGTCACAAAAAGGTGATCTTTCGGAGAGCATATTAAACCAAATAATTAATTTGGCAGTTTAATTTTACCATATTTTTGTGAGCAATGCAATAGTATTTTTGCGATCAAATTGTTTTTTTAATAAAAAAATCGTACCCGTCAAAAACGGATACGATCATTCAGGATTTTCGCTTTGGTGCGAGTGACGGGACTTGAACCCGTACGTCATTCAACACACGCCCCTCAAACGTGCCTGTCTGCCAATTCCAGCACACTCGCAAATATTTGCCGAATCACTCAGCGAATATTATTTTACCATACCGCAATGGTTTTGTCAAGCATTTTTTTATAATTAATCCAAATACTCAAATTCCAGTATCTCGCAGTTTCCGATACCGAACTTTGCGTATTCTTCATTCTCCATATCATGAAAATATGACCATACTACCCTCGATATCCCGTTGTGCGCCGCAAGCAGATATATCTTATCGTCCTGCTTTAATTCGTCCAGCAGATTGTATATCCGCTGCGCAAGCCTGAACATCGTTTCTCCGCCCTCATAGCTGTGAATGAAGTTGCCTTTGTCCGCCAAAAACTCCGCTCCGTTGCGTGGAGTACCCTCATACTTTCCGAAGCGCTGCTCGCGCAGACGGTCTTCTTCACGATAGGGTATGCCTGTTATATCGGAAATATGCTTTGCGGTATCTCTTGCACGTATAAGCGGCGAACAAAGTATCTCGTCAATGCACAGCTCTCTCTGCCTGATCAACTCGCCGAGCCTGATCGCCTGCTCGTGACCGGATTCTGTCAGACCTATATCAGTGATTCCGCAGATCTTGTTTTCGACATTCCAGAATGTCTGCCCGTGGCGTGTAAAATAAAGCTTTTTCATTGTGTTACCTCATCAAAAGGCATCACCCTGACAAATGCCTCTATATTTGTCTTATCCCCTACCTTTGTGCGGAAATATATCCTGCCGGTTTCGTCAGGCTCGCTTCGGTAGATCTCCAGCTCACAGCCGTATGGCGCTTCCGAAACAAACGAAATGCTTATCTCAGTCACAAAAAGATTCTCGATATTGTCGATACAGTCGCAGATAATATCGGAATAAAACCTGTTGTTAAGATGCATATTACAGTCGATCTCGGAGTACATTACACGCTTTTTGCCCACTAATGATAACGGCAGCTCCTTCGGGATCCTGAATCTCAGCGACTGCACAGTGTCCGTCGCCTCGTCTGTGGAATATTTTCCCGTATCGTAATCTCCGACCTTTTTTATACTCCCGTCCGCAGTACCGATAAGCGCCCATGCAGAATTCGCCTGCGCATATACTTCATTATCCTTTTTGATCTCGTAGCACCTCTGAAACACAACGCCCTTGCTCGGACAGCACCATGTAAGGCTCTCAAAATCATCATAACGGCGAAGAGGCTTGTATATTTTTATATGTATACGGCTCAATATAAAAGCAAGCCCGCTGTCGAAAAGCTCATAGTATGAAGGCTTTTCATATCTCAGCTGCTGATTCGCCGCCTCCTGCATATACTTTGTGTACGCTCCGCTTCTCATTATACCTCTTGAATCTGCATCATGAGCATAAACCGAATAGCATTGCTTGAATTTCATATCATTCAGCCCTTTCTTTCAATATTTTCTTTGTGTTTTAATGCATATTGCTTCTTAGCATCTGCCGAACGATCGGGTTGTCAGAATACTCATGGTTGCAGTAAAACCTCCAGAAATGATCCTTTACCCCTGACGACAGCTTCTTGCTGACAGGTATGATATTTCCGTCAGCCAGCACAATATGGGAGCTTCTTATGTTTTTCACATACATTATATTGACTATATATCCTCTGTGACACCTGATAAACAGATCCTTGTTCAACTCATTTTCAGCTAATGTGATCGTCTTTCTCTCGGTATAAGTAACACCGTTTCGCATATGTATTATATTATTGGCCTGGATATGCTCAAAATAAACCATATCCAAAACAGACAGTCTGAACAGCTTTGTGGATTTCTTTACGATATAACAGCCCAGGCTTTCATTGTAATTTCGGTTTTTTAACGTGTCTTCTATAATATGGTCGACCTCATTGATCGGCTTGTTCATTTTTTTATCTACATAATATATATTGTGCTTCTTTTGGCATTCAGGCGATGTCACCATACATATAATAATCATCGTCTGATCATCACCTATCCATTTGCTGTATTCGCTCAGATCAACCGAATCTCCGTCTATCACTAAATAATCGAACTTATCTCCGTCCTCCAATTTGCTGAGTAAAATATTCGAGTTAAAAAAGCTGTATATTCTTACATCAATTTTATGATCGTTCAGATAATCATTGAGCTTGTCATGAACATATTCGCATCTTTCGTTATTCTTATCACATACTGCAAATATCATAATGTCCTCCAACATTAATAAGATTCTAACAAAGTAGTTCTATTATATCACAATATTGTAATATTTGCAAGGATTTTAAGGCTGTTTATATCAAAAATAATACATTAATGTAACTTTTTAAAAACCACATTACCATATGAGAACAACGAGTTTTCAACATTATCCATGATAACCGTTGAAAAAAATGCACCTGCCATGATATAATTTTCAAAAGGAGGTCTGCAATATGATAGTATACTTTTCCGCAACAGGCAACTGCAAACGCACTGCCGAAAAGATCGCCGAGGCTTTCGATGATACAGCGGTTTCTATTGAACAAGGCATTACGGAATTTACGCTTGACGACGGGGAGGTTTTCGGAATTGTAACTCCTGTTTACTGGTGGCAGCTGCCGAATATCATGCGTGAATATCTAAAAAAACTTGTACTCAAAAATGCCGGATACACATTTCTTATAGTGACATACGGAACAACTCCGGGCTGCTGCGGAGAGGACGCAAGGAGGATACTCAATCACAGAGGAATAGAACTGAACGCCGCGTTCAGTATCAGAACTCCCGATAATTTTACGCCTATTTTCGATTTAAGCGACCCTGTCAAGGTGCGATCCGAGGTTCTTTTTGCCGAAGAAATGACAAATCATATTATACAAAGGTTAAAGTCAAAGGAAACGGGCAATCACACCGAAAAGCGTGTACCGTATGCCGTAAGGGTGATCATGGATCCGTTTTATAATTATGAGCGGCAGACAAAGCACCTTTATGCGGACAGCGATCTATGTATCGGCTGCGGAATATGTCAAAAGAAGTGCCCCGTAGGGGCTATACAGATTGAGAACAATAAGCCTGTCTGGGTCAAAAAACAATGCACCCTGTGTTTGAGCTGTCTGCACCACTGCCCGAAGTTTGCTATACAATTCACTCAAGGCAGCTCAAAAAAGCACGGACAATACCTGAATCCGAATACCAAAATATAACCATTTTAAAAAACACAGCCACACTCTGTATTCTGAGGTTTGGCTGTGTTTGTTTTTTATTAATCCGGAAAAAGACGCATATCCACCATATGACGCATAAAAAATCCGAGATAACGATCTGTCAGTTCCTTATATTCCCCGGGCTTTACCGTAAAGCTCTCGCCGCTGTTATCGGTCGAACTCTTTGCACCCATAGCAGAAAAGGTCACTGACCCTTCCTTTAGCTTAAAGGGCAGATCATGCAATCCGCAGGACTTATAGAATTCATGGCGCTTCACTCTCTGCGTGTAGTTATCGGCGGTCTTATCAAGCTGTTCCAAAGCAAGAAAGAACCTCTTTCCACGGTATTTTTCGAGCAAAGCTGCGATCGCTTCAGTGCCAAACCCTTTGCCCCTCAAAGATTTTTCCACGGCAATATAGAATAAATAGGCAAGATCCCTGCAGCATACTACATAGCACATTCCGACTATTTTCTCTCCGTCGTATATACCAAGAAAATCGGCTTTTCCTTGTTTTGCACGCTTGGTGAGCATTTTTATCGGCGCACGCTCATTGTCGGGGAAGGCTTCGTTGTATATCCTTTCAACAGCGTCAAATTCACTTTTTTGAGTAATGATCTTCAGCTCCATGTTTTAACCTTCATGTGTTGTACATCTTATCATAATACGACAGATACTCGCCCGAGATTATCTTATCCATCCACTCACGGTGAGAGAGGTACCAATCTATTGTTTCGGCTATCCCCTGTTCAAATGTATAGGACGGCGACCACCCAAGCTCGGAGGTTATCTTCGTATTGTCAATAGCATATCGTCTGTCATGCCCGGGGCGATCTTTCACATATGTAATGAGGTTATCCGATCTGCCAATTTTTCTTATAATCAGCCTCACGATCTCTATATTCGCTTTTTCGTTGTTTCCGCCGATATTATACACCTCGCCTATCCTGCCTTTTTCAAGGACAGCGGCGATCGCGCTGCAGTGATCCTTCACATGAAGCCAGTCACGGATCTGCATTCCGTCACCGTACACAGGCAGCGATTTGTTGTTCATACAGTTGTTTATCATAAGCGGTATGAGCTTTTCGGGGAATTGAAACGGTCCGTAGTTGTTGGAACAGCGTGTGATCACACAGGGAAGTCCGAATGTGGTATTATATGACTTTACCAGCATATCTGCCGATGCCTTCGATACGGAATAAGGAGAGTTGGGTGACAGCGGCGTTGTTTCCGTGAACATACCCTCTTTGCCGAGCGCACCGTATACTTCATCGGTAGATACCTGAATATATTTCACACCTTGTTTATACTCTCTTGAATACTTATCATCGCCCCGCAAATTCCAATTCTTTTTTGCTGCGTTGAGCAGAGTCTGCGTTCCGATGACATTAGTTGTAAGGAATATCTCGGGTTCGACTATACTTCTGTCCACATGAGATTCTGCGGCAAAATTCACGACCGTATCTATGCTGTAATTGCCGAATACCTTATCGACCAGCTCCTTATCACGAATATCTCCCTTGACAAAGAGATAGTTTTTGTTGTCACTGACATCGGCAAGGTTTTCAAGATTCCCCGCATATGTTAGCGAGTCCAGGTTTACAATAAAGTGATCCGTATTTTCAAGCATATAATGAATGAAATTAGACCCGATAAAACCCGCACCGCCTGTAACCAATATATTTTTCATAATAAAACACCGCTTTTCAGAAATTTTCTTCGGGCAGCGAGATCAGGTACTTTCCGTAGTCTGTCATTGCAAGCTCCTGCCCCAGCTCGATCAGTCTTTCCGTTGTAATGAATCCCCTTCGCCATGCAATTTCCTCCGGACAAGAAATATAAAATCCCTGTCGTGACTGCACATTCTCAACAAACTGTGAGGCCTTCATCATACCCGTAGGCGTACCCGTGTCGAGCCATGCCATGCCTCTGCCAAGCAGCGATACCTTAAGCTGCCCTTTTTCAAGATACGCTTTGTTTACATCGGTTATTTCAAGCTCGCCTCTTGCAGACGGAGTGAGATTTTTCGCAATTCCGATAACCTGATTATCATAAAAATACAGACCGGGCACGGCATAATTCGATTTAGGTTTTTCGGGTTTTTCTTCAATCGAAACAACATGATAATCCTTATCAAACTCCACCACACCAAAGTCCCGCGGATTTTTCACTGCGTAGCCGAATATCGTGGCGCCGCATAATTCGTTCTTTGTTTTTTGCAGAATGTCGGTGAAATACTGCCCGAAAAACACATTATCGCCGAGAATCAGGCATACGGGATCATTACCGATGAACTCTTCTCCGATAATGAAAGCCTCGGCAAGACCCTTAGGCTCATACTGTACGGCATAGCTTATGGAAATACCCAGACGGCTGCCGTCGTCAAGCAGCTGTCTGTACATCGGAATATCATTTGGCGTTGATATGATCAGAATTTCTTGTATGCCTGCAAGCATTAAAGTCGACAGCGGATAGTATATCAGCGGTTTGTCATAAATAGGCAGCAGCTGCTTCGAGATGACCTTAGTCATCGGGTAAAGACGTGTGCCTTTTCCGCCTGCGAGAATAATACCTTTCATTTTCATCGTCCTTTCTGCTTATTTATCATATAGTTCTTCCTAAAGAAACTGTAACTACACCGACAACTATGAGTATCATGCCAACGATCTGCTTTTTAGTCAAACGTTCTTTCAGGAAAAAGCAGCTTAAAACAGCCACAAATACATACCCCGAGGATTCAAGCACGGGGCCTAATGACAGCGGAACAAACTTATACGCAATGACCGTAAGAACGGTAGACGCAAAGAACATTCCGTAAGCCAGAATCACACGCAGGTTCAGATACTCTTTTATTATGCTTTTATGCTCTTTATCGGCGCTTGTTTTAAGTATGACCTGTGACACGGAAGAAATAAAAACAGAACCTATAAATATCAAAATATAAATAACTGAAATATTAATCTTCCATCACCACCAGACACACACCTGCTATTATCACAAGAGTACCTGCTATCATGATCCATGTTATTTTTTCATGCCACATGACTGCACCTATTATCATGCCCCATATCATAACTGCGGATTTGTTAGCAAAAGCTGTCGTAAGAGGAAGCTTTTTCAGCACCTGCTGCCACAAAACAGCATAGACCATCAGCAAAAGCACAACTCCGCCATACATTAAAATAAAGTTCATAGACAAAAGCTCCTGCCCCGAGGCAAGCTTTGACAACACGCTGACTCCTGCATAGATCAGCAGTATGACATGAAGAAATATCAGGCTTCTGATATTTGTTTTTTTTGAGGAGTTTTTCATTTGTTTATCTCCCTGCTGTCGCCACACGGCGGTGACGACACCTTCCGCCTGATGACATACTGCGGCGCTTCGTTAAGACTGATATAAATTCTTCCGATATATTCGCCGATTATCCCCAGCATTATCATGATCATGCCGCCTATAAACAAAAATACAGCCATCATCGAGCTGTAGCCGAGCGGCGTAGACGGATTGATAAGCTTATGAACTATAATATATACCATATATAAAAAGCCCGACAATGCGCTTAATATTCCGATAAACGTTGCTGCCCGCAGCGGTTTTATAGAAAATGATGTGAACCCGTTGACCCAAAGTGCCAGGAGCTTGCCGAACTTGTAGCCCGACTCGCCTTCAAGCCTGTCACGGTGTTCTATCGTAACGTTCTTTATATTCTTTGTGGTACGCAGCAGCAGTCCCGACATATAAGGATACGGATTATTATAGCGCATAACCTCATCGGCAATATATCTCTTGCAGGCAAAGTAGCTCATTATTTTAAGCTCCTTAGGCTTGTCTATCATATACCTCGCCATAACATCATTGATAACGCTGCCGAAATTCCTGAAAGTCGAATGTTTTTTATCACGGTAACGGGCGAACACAACATCGCAGTCATCGTCAAGCGTATCGATAAGCTTGAACATCTGATCGGGCGGTGTTTGACCGTCGTCGTCAAGGCATACTATAATATCACCCGTCACATGGTGGAAGCCTGCAAGAATAGCAGAATGCTGACCGAAGTTTTTGGCAAGCTCTATTCCCATAATATTACTGTCATTTTTCACAAGCTCTTCTATAACGGAGAACACATTATCCGGAGAGTGATCGCTGACAAGTATGATCTCATAATCATAGAGATCTTTTCTTGTTTTTACCGTATTCCTTATTCCATCGACTACAGTGCCGATAGTTTTTTCCGAACGGTAACACGGTATAACAAAAGAAAGCTTTGTTTTCATTACTGTTTCACTCTCCTGTTTCATCTTTTGTGTTCTCGTGATCCTCACGAAGTATCGACATAAACACAACGTCCTCTTTAACTCCGTCGACGATCACATCCTGACGGAACAATCCTTCAAAAACGAATCCTGCTTTTTTATATGACGCGATAGCCCTCTCGTTTCTTGCAAATACTCTGAGAAATATCCTGTTGAGATCAAGCACATTGAAGCCGTAATCTATGATCAGATCTGCGGCGCTTGTGCCTATTCCCCGTCCTCTGCCGCATTCTTCGCCGATGAATATCCCGAATTCTGCTTTTCTGTTCTTATGGTCAATATCTCTGAGATATACCGAACCGACATCACAGCCGAGTTCAGCGGAATGTATGATAAACTGCGCGACCTCACCTGTTTCCACCCTGTTGTGAAGCCAATTCAGATGATCCTCATGTGTGAGAAGTGCACGGTAAATAAAGTTTACATTAACATCGGGAGAGTTCCTCCATTTTATTATATTATCGGTATCCTCTTCCGTTATTTTTCTTATGCTTACTGTATTCGTATTCATATATAGCCTCATTTAATTTCCAAAAAAGCTCTTCACTTTTTCTGTAACATAATCTATATCATTATCGGAAAGCCCGTAATACATAGGCAGACGAACCAGCCTTTCGCTCTCTTTTGTTGTATACTTATCCTCACCGCAGAACCGTCCGAAGCGCTCGCCTGCTTTTGATGAATGCAGCGGCACATAATGAAACACCGCCATAACCCCGTTAGATTTAAGATATGAGATAAGATCGCTTCTCAGTTCCAAATCACGCACTTTCAGATAGAACATATGTGCGTTATGTCTGCACTCATCGGGAATGATCGGACGCTGAACATACCCCTTTGTTTCAAGAGACTCAAATGCAGTGTAATATTTCTGCCACGAGGCAAGACGCTTCTCGTTTATCTCGTCCGCTTTCTCAAGCTGCGCATAAAGATAAGCTGCATTCATGTCGCTCGGCAGATATGAAGACCCCACATCGACCCAGGTATATTTGTCTATCTGTCCCCGCAGAAAACGGCTGCGGTTAGTTCCCTTTTCCCGAATTATCTCGGAACGCTCATACATAGCGGGGTTATTGACAAGAACGGCACCGCCCTCGCCCATACTGTAATTCTTTGTTTCATGGAACGAATAGCAGCCCACATCTCCGATAGAACCAAGCGCTCTGCCCTTATAATAAGCCATAACGCCCTGGGCTGCGTCTTCGACAACAAGAAGGTTATATTTCCCTGCGATCTCCATGATCTTATCCATCTCACAGCCTACGCCTGCGTAATGAACGGGAACAATAGCCTTTGTTTTCGGAGTAATAGCAGCCTCGATGAGATTTTCGTCAATATTCATCGTATCGGGGCGAATATCAACAAACACAATAACTGCGCCTCTCAATACGAAAGCGTTTGCAGTCGAAACGAACGTATAAGAAGGCATAATGACCTCGTCACCAGGCTGAATATTGGTGAGAAGCGAAGCCATCTCAAGCGAATGGCTGCAGGAGGTCGTGAGCAGAACTTTACCGCAGCCTGTCTGCTCCTCAAGCAAGGCATTACACTTCTTTGTAAAAGATCCGTCACCGCTGATTTTCTTTGCTTCGATCGCCTGTTTCATATAATCAAGTTCATTGCCCACAAAAGGAGGGGTATTAAAAGGTATCATTTTTTGCACCTTCATTATCTAAAATATTGTATTATTAAATTTTATCATAATATATATTTTTTGTCAACAAACTGCAAGTGCGTTTTCTCGGTTTTTATAGTTATTTTGTCATATTTTTTATTGCATTAGTTTCACATTTTTCAAATAATTATGGAATTCATCTCTGTTTTATGTTATACTAATATTAAGGAACCACTGATTAAATCACGTCCTTCGGACTGAGCACCAAATTTGCTTGCATCTTTTTGTCAAATTGCACTCAAAATCCTTGAAATACGTCCGCAACTTCGGCACTCGATTTAATCAGTGTCTCCTTAATCAATACAAGGTAAAGGAAAATGAACAATGAAAAAGAAATTCATACTTATGCTTATTCTTACATTGATACTGATATATGTTTTCGCATTATCTGCCTGCGGCTCATCCGATCAAAAGCAAAGCCGGGAGGGAAATATATATGAGTTTGAAAAGTACGAGAACAGCGAAATATTAGATATAGAAAAAATCGCTCTGAGTCCGGACTTTGCGAAAAAATGCACGACATACAAGTTTAACTTCATGTCTGATTCCGTCAAAGTAAAGGCATACATCTCTATTCCTGTTTCGCACGTCAACTCGGATAAACCGGGCAAATGTATTCTGTTTTGCAGAGGCGGAAACAGTGACCTTGGACAGCTTGACGAAAGCTGGACTTCAAACATATGCACAGCCTGCGGTCGTATTTCGGTAGCTGCGGAATACAGAGGCACACCCGGAGTACAAGGAGAAGATCAATTCGGCGGAGAGGAATTAAATGACATAATAAAACTAATTGACCTTTGTGAGAAGCATTTCGAGTTTATTGATATGGACGACTTTTGTGTTGCAGGCGTTTCACGAGGCGGCATGATGACTTATATGTCGGCACGCAGGGACAACAGGATAAAACGTATTATTTCGGTATCGGGAGTAAGCGATCTTTTCCTGGCTTACGAAGAACGTGATGATATGAAACAGGTTCTCAAAAACCACATAGGATACACCCCGCAGGAAAATCCCGAGGAATATGAGAAACGTTCGGCAACATATTGGGCTGATGAAATCAGAATACCCGTTCTTATCATACACTGCAAAAAGGATCAGATGGTTTCGTACAATCAGGCAGAGATAATGTATGAGAAGTTGAAAGACCACACGGATTGTACATTTATTTCACATGACGATGATACGCACGGACCACATCCCGAGGACTTAATTACAATAAAGGAATGGCTGGAAAAATAATTTTGTTTCCATATGGATACGCACCGTAATATGATAATTATTTTTCCTCAAATAACAGCAATGCAAAACGCCGCCAAGCAGGTATCATCCCACTTGGCGGCGTTGCTATTATACTGCAACTATATCCTTTTTGACACAGCGAGCAAGTGGCACGATAAACCCATGATTTCATCGTGAGTGTCGAGTAAGCGGACGGTGGTCATCAATATGTTCCGTGACTTTTCATTTTTCCACAGCTCGTCGATATTGTTTGCGAGCCAAGCGCCGCCCATTGTTCCGTGTACAACAGAATCGGAAAAACCTCCGACTTTAAGCTCAGCTTTCAACGCTTTTGCCGTGTGTAAATGTGAACTC
>OMYH01000010.1 GCA_900315255.1 uncultured Eubacteriales bacterium
GTTTTCTTTTCACAAAATTGTAAATAAAAATTTTTCCTAAGCCTGTGCAGTCAACTGCACAGCAGAAAGTGAGGAGAGTATGGGAAGAACTCGACTACCACTCTCCGAACAGAAAGGTGATCTCACCAAGGAACGCAGAGCGAGACTTGAAGCGGAGCAGGACCTTGTCCGCACGCCGAAAAAGTATATCCTCAAAGCTCCGATGTGGCTGAGCAAGAGAGCTCGCAAAGAGTATCGCCGACTGATCGAGAGTATGACAGACATGGATATGCTCGGGGACCTCGACGCGAATAACCTCGCGGCCTATTGCAATGCATGGGACAAGTATCTTCTCGCTGAGGAGGAGATAAAGGAGAAGGGACTTCTTATTGAGGCACCTAAGAACTCCAAGGCTCCGTCTCAGGTGAATCCTGCCGTCTACGTGCAGAGCAAGAGCGCGAAAGAGATGCGTGAGTTCGGTAGGCAGTGTGGCTTATCTATCGACAGCCGTTTGAAGTTTGCGGCGGCGAAGCTTCCTGAGATCGAGGCAGGCATCGAAGAGGAGTTCGGTGATATCTGATGACGATCAGGCAAGAGCTGGAACGATACGCAGCTGAGTGCATAAGCGGCGAAAGGGTAAGCTGCCGTAAGCATAAGTGGGCTTGCCAGCGCTTCCTGGCAGACCTCAACAAACTTGACGAAGATAATGATTATCCGTATTACTGGGACGAGGAACAGGCGAGTGCTATTGTCAAGTGGTTCCACTACCTCCGACACAGCAAGGGAGTCCTTGCCGGCAAGAGCATAGAGCTCATAACTGCGCAGCGCTTCACTCTCTGTCAGCTTTATGGCTGGCGGAGAAAATCCGATGATCTTCGTCGATTTACTAAGTACTTCAAGGAAGAGGCACGAAAGAACGCTAAGTCGCAGGAACTCGGCGGCGTCGCCCTTTACGAGATGTCATGCGGCAGTACCCGAAATGAGGAACATTACGAAGGTTACTGCGCTGGTACCAAGAGAGAACAGTCTAAGATTATTGTTGAAGAATGCAAGCATATGCTCAAAAGAAGTCCACTTGCACGAAAGTTCAACTGCACGGCAAATAGAGTCACGCATCGAAAAACAGGCTCTTTCATAGTAGCGCTGAGTAAGCAGGACGGGCAGAACGGTGACGGTACGAACCCGGCATTTCTTATACTCGATGAATATCATCAGCATCCGACGACTGAATTTTACGATCTCGGGCTCGGTTCAAACACAAAAGAGCCGCTGCTGCTTATAATTACAACTGCCGGAAAGGACCTCAACTGTCCCTGCTATCAGCAGGAGTATATGTATTGCAGTGATGTCCTGGATCCTGACAAGCCCGAGATCGTCAATGACGAATATCTCATAGATATCTTCGAGGCAGATCCTGACATCGAGCTCAGTGACGAGACATATGACAAACTCGTGGAAATGGCGAATCCTGTTCGATCATCATATGCGGCAGGACGCAAGCTGATGCACGACGACTATATCATAGCAAAAGAGATTCCCGAAAAACTCATATCTTTTCTTACTAAGGTCCTCAACGTCTGGGTGCAGGCGAAAATCAACGGCTATATGGATATGGCGAAATGGAACCGCTGCAAGGTCAGCAAGCTTCCCGTCGATATCAGAGGACTTCCCGTATATGTAGGCTTCGATATGTCTGCAAAGATAGATCTTACCTCGGTAAGTTTCATTATTCCATATAAAGACGGTGAAACAGTGAAATATATACTGTTCTCGCACAGCTTTATCCCGAATCGCGAGAAGCTTGTAGAGCGATGCAGAGTTGACAAGATGCCGTATGACGCATGGGAGCGTAACGGTTGGCTGACGGTGACAAATACCGAGATCGTCGATCAGAATGCCGTTATGAACTACGTCCGCGGCTTCTGTAGCTCTCAGGGCCTCGTGATACAGTCACTATGCTTCGATCCTGCGAACGCGAGCAAGCTCATGCTTGAGCTCAGCGATGAAGGCTACGACGTAGTGGAAGTATATCAGTCGCATAAGTCTCTCAACGAGAGCACAGCAGGTTTCCGTGAACAGGTATACTGTCAGAATGTAATATTTATCAATAATCCGCTATTGAATTACGCTATCGGCAATGCCGTAGTGCGAACTAATAACGGGCTAATCAAAATAGACAAGGACGCAACGAAGCGCCGAGTGGACCCGGTGGACGCTACTCTCTGCGCATTCAAGCTCGCCTTATATCATGTATTCGTCACTGCTCCCGTAGACGTGGACAAGTGGCTGGAAAGTGAAAGCTGGTGATAAGATGTCGCTGTTCAAGCGCAGAAAAAAGATAGCCGACGAAGTGGAGACTCCCACGGAGCAGGCAACGGAGGAAACGGCGGCCACCACGGAGCAAGAACAGCCTGTAGGTGTCGTCACTTTACAACAGCTCAATGAGTTTTTTAACAAACAGGGCTTTTCGAGTGCCCTTGCGAAAAATAATCTCAACGCTGCGACGTACTATGCTTGTATGCTGATACGCTGCAACTCCCTTGCTAAGGTGCCGTTCAAGGTCTACGAGTACGACGGTGACGGAGCGAAGGAGACACAGCATCACCTTAACAGGCTGCTGAAGCTTCGCCCGAACCGGTTCATGACGGCTCATGATTTCCTGTGGGCGTCGGAATTCCAGAGACTGAGCACAGGCAACAATTTTTGGGTATATCGTTTTAATCACGGAAAGATCGAAGAAATATATCTTCTGGACAGCAACTATGTCGAGATAATAGTTGATAATGCAGGCATACTCAGCTCACCGAACTCAGTGTACTACCTGTACACTGATCCAAGAAGCTCACGCCAGACAATATACACGTCTGACAGGATAGTACATCATAAATACTTCTCTACGGACGGCATCAAGGGTAACTCGATACAAAAATACCTCGTTGATGTTCTCAGCCAGGAGAAATACGCACAGCAGGTCGTGAATGAAAAGTACAGTCACGGCTTACAAGATCCTATCATAGTGACCTATACAGGTGATCTTGACAAGGTTCGCTCAGCTCAGATCAAAAAGAAGTTCGCAAATCTTGGAGGTGCTCATAACGCCGGTAATGTAATTCCAATACCGACGGACTTCGGCGTTCAGCAGCTTGAGACCAAGCTCGTGAACTCACAGTTCTTTGAGCTTAACGGTCTTACTACTCGACATATTGCTAATGCATTCGGAGTCAAGAGTTTTCAGCTCAACGATATGGAAAAGAGTACATACAGCAACATCGAGCAGCAGAACAGAGCGTTCTACAGTGACACGATGCAGAACGTCCTCACTGCTTTCGAGCAGGAGGCTACATACAAGCTTCTCAGCACGGAAGAGCAGGAGAAGCTCTTCATCAAGGCAAATGCCGACGTTTATCTTAGAGCTGACATCGAGGCTCGCTACAAGGCATACCAGACAGGCATCACGGGTGGTTTCTTGCAGATCGCAGAAGCTCGAAAGCGTGAGAACCTGCCGTTCATACCCGGAACCGATAAGCTTATCATCGGCAATGGCTCAGCAATCCCACTGGATATGCTCGGTTCGCAGTATGATAAAGGAGGGAACAAGTAAATGGAATATGCTGACAGAATAGAGATCACCTTCAAGAGCGGTGAGACCATCGCCTATAAAGAAGGAGAATGGGACGACTACGCTTACGACGGCAAGGCTGTTATCGTCAAGCAGAAGGGTGCATGGATCGGAATATATAACTTCGACCATGTTTTCAGCGTCGAGCTGAAGAACACCAAAGCCGTAGACTATGTGCCACTATAAGGAGGTGAGAAAAAATGAAAAAGTATCAGTTTACGAACAAGGACCTCAAAACAGGTGCAGTCAAGGACTGCGGCTATATGATCTATGACAGTACAGACGATGAGAGCGCAGAGCTCCGCTTCTACGGTGATATATGCTCGGCCACATGGATCAGCAAGTGGTTCGAGGAGGATAAAGCTCCTCAGGACGTCGCCGATTTTCTCGCCGAGCTCACAGCCGAGGGCGGCGGACACAAGAAGCTTGATGTTTATGTCAACAGCGGAGGCGGTGATGTCTTCGGTGGACTTGCTATTTACAGCATAATTTCACGCTATCCGGGTGAGAAAATCGCACACATCGACGGAATCGCTGCAAGTATTGCAGGAATTATTCCATTTGCCTGTGATAAGGTCGTAGCTCCTAAGTACGCGCAGCTTATGCTCCATAAGCCGTGGAGTGGCTGCTGGGGCAATGCTAACGACTTCAAGAAGGCTATCGAGGCCCTCAACACCTGTGAACAGTCTATCATCAACGTCTATAAGGCTCATGCCGTCAACGGTACCACCGAGGATAAGATCAAGAGCATGATAGACCGTGAGACGTGGCTTACTGCGGAACAGGCGGCAGAATACTTCAATATCGAACTCCTTGACACGGAGCCCGTAGCTGCCTGCATATCAGACAGCTACAAGATGTACAAGCATACTCCCGAGGCTCTTATGCAGGAGCCTGTACCACAGCCGAAGTCTCCGGAACCCAAGGAGGACGAGACTATTAAAAACCGCAAGAGAAAGCTACAGATGTCGCTCGACGTCCTGAGGCTACTCAAATAAAAATAACAGAAAGAAGGAAAATGACTATGTCGAAAATTGAAGAGATGCAGGCAAAGCTTGCAGTACTCGTTAACACAGCTCAGGACTACCTCGATAAGGACGATCTTGAGAACGCCGACAAGGTGCAGAAGCAGGCTCAGGAGCTTGCAGATAAGATTGAGAAGCAGAAGGCTCTCGATAAGCTTTCAGCAAATCTCGAGATTCCTCAGCCTACACTGGACGATGGTGAAGCTAAGAACGATGCGATTCAGACGAAGGAAAACGCATCATTTATCCGAGCAGCTCTTAAGAAGCTCTCGGGAACAAAGCTTACAGAAGCAGAAGATGCTCTGCTCCTTCCATCGGTAACATATCCTAACGGCGAGCACGGTGAGGGCTATATCCTTCCTCAGGATATCCGTACCAAGATCAAGGAGAAGCTCCGCCAGTTCAGAAGCCTCAGAGAGGTATGTGGCTATCTGAAGACAACTGCTCTCACAGGTAGCTATCCTTCAGACAATGATGAAACAGAAGGCCTTATCGACTTTACAGACGGTACTGACGGCACATATGCGACTGATCCTGTATTCAGTCCTGTGAGCTGGTCGCTCAAAGAAAAAGGTGCTTTCATTAAGATTTCCAACACACTTCTCTCACTTACTGATAACGACCTTATCGCCTACATCGTGAGAAGATTCGCAAAAAAAGCAGTTATCACAGAAAATGCTATGGCAAAGGCAAAGCTTGAAGCAAACAAGACCGCAAAGAATCTCAGCGACTGGGCAGCACTTAAGGCTTCTATCAATGTTGACCTCGATCCTGGTTCGCTTTATAACACAAAGATCGTAACCAATCAGGACGGCTTTAATGTGCTTGATCAGGCGCTTGACCTTAACGGTAGACCTGTACTTCAGCCAGATCCGACACAGCCTACACGTAAGCTCTTTATGGGCTATCCTATCGAAGTATATTCAAACGCTATGATTCCGAGCGATACGACAAACAATGTCGCTCCTATATACTATGGTGATATCGAGGACGGCGTTCAGTTCGTCGATCTGGATAACATCTCATTCGCATCTTCTAAGGAAGCCGGCTTTATGAGCAACACAACAATCTGCCGCCTTATTGAGTGGGTAGATGTAGTACAGGCTGATTCCTCCGATAAGTGCTACTGCTTCGGCAAGCTCAGCCTGGGGGAATGACAAGCGAGAGCCAGGAAGGTGATGACGAAGAGGAATCCGTGACAATGACGCTCGAAGAGGCTGACACTAACAGCGACAATGAGCTGTCACAGGAAGAACTCGAAGCTCTCACCGTAGCCCAGCTCAAGGCTCTCGCTCAGGAGCTGGAAATAACACTTACAGCAACAACTAAGGCAGAGATCATTGCCGAGATACTTGCCGCGCAGGAAGCAAACGAAGAACAGCAGGGCGGCTGATAAATAAGTCGTCGGAAAGGAGAACCTCATGGAGCTAACACTTATTAAGCAGTTTTTAAAGGTCGACTTTGACGACGACGACAACATTATCCAGCTTATGGCTAATGTCGCTACTAAGTACATCGAAGCAGCTGTTGGCTCCTGCGATTACGTGGACGCGAGGGTGAGACTGCTCGCCCTCGCTATAATCACAGAGCTCTACGAGAAACGCAGCTACTCCGTAGAGAAAGCAGGAGATAAAGCTCAGTACACGATAAGGTCTATCATTGCGCAGCTGCAAGCGGAGCAGGAGATGACGGACGATGAAGCTTGAAACAGACACAGGGCGCTTGAATAAGCGTATCACGATACAGCAGGCAAGCTCGGAGGAGCAGTTTGACACGATCGGAAATCAGCTTCCCGGCTGGACTGACTATCACTCATGCTGGGCAGCGGTAACGGGCGACTCTGACAAAGAGGAACACAACGCCAAGGAACCGCGTGAAAAGTCCGTCAAGAATTTTAAGATACGCTATTGCAGCAAGCTCGAAGATATGACTACAGATTGCTATCGTATCAAATACAGAGGGCACTACTACGACATAGTAAGCATTGACAACCTCGCCGAAGCTGACTCTTTGCTTATCATCAAGGCTCAGAGGGAGGAAGATCATGAATGAGATCATTACTCCCGACGAGTTCGTTGAGGCTCTTGCTGAGGCGACGAGAACCATGACCGAGGAAGTCGTGGAAGAGATGGAAAACGGTCTCGTCGATATCGCTAACAATGCGGTCGAGGAGCTCAAGCGTCTCTCTCCCGTCTATAAGGGAAGCAGCAAGAAATTAAAAAAAGGTGACTACCGCAAGAAGTGGAAGTGCCTCGTTGAGAAAGAGCGCGGTGTCACAAGAGTGACAATCTACAATGCAAAAGGCGGTCTCACGCATCTGCTTGAGAACGGCCATGTCGTCAGAAACGGCACTAAAAGAATCGTCGGAAACGCTCCTGCGATTCCTCATATATCGATAGCAGAGGAACACGCTGAAGAGAAAATAGACAAGCTGATGGAGGGGCTGTGATGGAACTGAAAGAGATCCGCGACAGACTCCTGTCGCTTGGCTTACCGGTAGCATACTTGCGCTTTAAGAAAGCTCAGAAGCTGCCGTTTATCGTATATTACGAGTCAGGCACCGAAATAACAGGCGCCGACAATTTCAACCTTTATCGTGATGTTGAAATCACGATAGAGCTTTACACAGAGGATAAGGATCCTCAGCTGGAGCGCAGGCTTGAAAATCTTTTCCGCGAGGTAGAGATTGACAAGGAAGGCGACACAGCTCTCGAGGACGAGGAAATGCTGCTTACAGTATTCTCGTTCCGCACAATACAGTACATAGAGGAGGAAAATAGCAATGCCTGATAACACTACATACAGACAGGAGAAAGATCGTATCGCTCTTGGTTCGGTGGATGTATATGTCACAGAGTGGACCGGTACAGCAATATCGGACATTCCCGAAGATGCTACCATCGAGGTAGACGCTAACCTTATCGGACGCACCAAGGACGGTGCAGAGTTCGAGTATCAGACCAACTACTTCTCGGTCAAGAGCGATGACGGCAAAGCGTCGCGCAACGAGATGACCGACGACAACGGATATATGAGCTATGGAATGATCACGTGGAACGGTGATACAATATCCAAGCTCATCGAGACAGCATCTGCAACAGTCTCAGGAACGGGAGCAACTGCGAAGCGCCGCACACTTATCGGCGGAGTCGCTAACGCTAACGGAAAGACTTATATATTCCGTGCTGTACATAAGGACAAGGTCAAGGGCGATGTGCGCTACACAATGATCGGCAAGAATGTCAACGGATTCGCAGCATCATATAAGCCCGGTCAGCCGACAACAATCACTCCGAGAATTCAGGCAGAGCCGTTCAGTGACGGTCATCTGCTCGTAATCGATGAAAATAACATAGACGCAGGAGCATGATATGAAGTACGAGGTACTTGAGTACTTCGAGGATATACTGGATAATCGTCGAAAGTACTTTCCTGGCGACACTTATCCGCGCAGAGGGCTCAAGCCCACGGCAGAGCGGCTCGAAGAACTCTCCACCAATAGAAATCGCCGTGGAGTGCCCCTCATAAAAGAGGAGCAGAAAGAAGATAATGAGACTCAGGCCGAAGCTGAGTCATAGTATGAGGCGAGCTTCGGCTCGCCTTTTTTCATAAACGGAGGTAAAAATGCAGGCATTTCAGTTTAAAATGGGGGGACAGGTCCTGACGATAGGAATACCGACAGTCAGAGAATGCGACGGGATTTTCACCCCAGTTAACTACTATGAGCAGATTGAAGCTGTCGAGAGCTACCTTGCGCGAAATATCGAGGGAATAACAGTGCGTGACAAGCTCTCAGCACTGGATATAATTGCGCTCGAAGTCAGGCTCGGAGCATGGCTCGCTCAGCTCAAAGAAACGCCTGAATACAAAGCCCCGCCTGTGCAGTCAACTGCACAGACTGTAATTCCGTATAACTGCACCACGACACATATAAAAGCAGTCGCCGAGTATGCATGCATGAGTTTTATTGAAGTATGGGGCCTGCCTATCACAGATTTCTGGAAGCTGTATCGTGATGCGATTATATGGAACTATAGCCGTACTGCTGAGGGTATTGACCAGTTAGAGCACGCGAAGGCTATATCAGCAACAGAGCCTGACCGCGAGAAGCTTGGTAGCAGTTCAGCCATTGCAAGGAGGCGTAAGAATGGCGAGTAAGAAGATCAAAGGTATTACTATACAGTACGAAGGCGATACAACAAAGCTTGAAACAGCGTTATCAAGCGTCGAGAAAAAAGGCAGGAATGCTCGTGCTGAGATGTCCGAAGTCAATCGTGCTCTCAAAGAGGCCCCTGACTCCGCCGTACTCTGGCAGCAGAAACAGGAGCTCCTCAACAAAACTCTCGAAAGTTCAAAGGAAAAGCTAAAACTCCTTGAAGATGCTCAGGAGCAGGTAACAAGGCAGTTTGAAAAGGGAGATATCGGCGAAGAACAGTACCGTGCCTTTGAGCGAGAGCTTGAGAAAGTAAGAGCCGAGACTGAGAAGTTAGGAGATCAGGCAGAAGATGCGAGCAAGCGCATCGACGAACTGGGCGGAGAAGCTGGCAAGACATCGGGGGACCTCGACAAGATGGGGAATACCGCGGAGAGCTCTGCCGAGGGCTTCACAGTCCTCAAGGGAGCAGTTGCACAGCTCGCAGCAGACGGCTTTGAGAAGCTAATGTCCTCCGCGAAAGAGGCATGGGAAGAAATCGACGAAGGCTATGATACTATCATCAAGAAGACAGGAGCCACAGGGCAGAGCCTTGAAGAACTCCAGAGCGTCGCTGATAGCGTTTTCGGTGCCCTTCCTGTCGAAATGTCGGATACCGGCACTGCCGTGGGAGAAATTAATACAAGATTCGCAGCGACCGGAGACGAGCTTGAAAGCCTGACGGCGTATTTTCTAAAGTATGCTGAGGTGAACGATACGCAGGTCGCCGGCAGTGTCCGCAATGTTGCTGGCATTATGAAAGCCTTCCAGGAGGATACAAAGAACACAACAAGTGTACTTGATGTATTTACTGACGTAGGACAGCGCACGGGCAAGGACCTCAACAGCTTAGAGTCGGAGCTTCTCAGCAACTCTGCGACATTCAAGGAATTAGGCCTTGACATCAGACAGAGCGCGGAGCTCCTCGGACAGTTCGAGGCTAACGGTATAGACACGTCGACAGCTCTTGCAGGCTTGAAAAAGGCACAGCAGGAGGCTACAGCCGAGGGTAAGACGATGACCGACGCTCTCGGTGACACTATGGAGCGTATCAAGGGAGCCAAGGACGAGACAGAAGCGCTACAGATAGCAACTGATCTATTCGGCAAGAAGGGCGCGGCACCTATGACGCAGGCTATCAGAGAACAGCGTTTCAGTCTCGACGATCTTACCGCAGGCTATACAGATATGCGCAATGTAGTCAATGATACCTATGAGGCTACTCAGGACGCACCTGATAAAGCTAAGGTTGCTCTAAACAATCTCAAGCTTGAGCTCGCGCAGCTCGGAGAAGCTGTACTCCCGAAGGTAGAAAAGTTTGTAAGTAAGGGCGTCGACGATCTCCCGAAGATCATCAAGTTCGGTGAGGAAATGCTTCCGCTTATCAAGGGAGTAGGCGCTGCCTATGCCTCGTGGAAGATAGCCAGCACTGCGCTGAAGGGCGCAGAAGCTGTCAAGGGACTTGCTACAGCGATGAATACCGCCGAGGGAGCTACTAAGCTCCTGAACACAACAATGCTTGCAAATCCCGCCGTAGCAGTAACAGCAGCAATTGTCGGTCTTACCGTCGCAATCGGCGCTCTTGTAGTCGCTCAGAAAGAGGAGACGGATATATCCGCCGAGGTCGCTGAGCAGTTCCGAGCGGAGCAGGAAGCCGCAGATGCTGCCCGCGAAGAGATCAAGAAAATGAAGGACGACTTCAACGATCGCGCCCGCGATATCGAGAACGAGTCTAAGCGCACCGAAGACCTCTGGAAAGAACTGGACAGCCTCGCAGACGCTTCAGGAAAAGTCAAGGAAGCCGACAAGAAGCGAGCTGAGTATATCCTCGGCGAGCTCAATAGTGCTCTCGGCACCGAGTACACCATGACCGGCAATCAGATTGAGAACTACAAGACGCTTGCGTCAGAGATTGACAAAGTGATCGAGAAGAAAAAGGCGCAGGCCCTTGTCGATCAGTACATGGCGATGAACTCGGCAATGATGCGGCAGAACGCAGAAGCTCAGGCGAGATATGAAAAGTTCGATGCTCAGTTAGTTACTGCGAGAGTTGATATGGACACAGCAGAGCAGCAGTTCCGAGCTCTGGCAGGTGATGAAATCACAGCTGAAGAGTATCTAAGCCAGTATAAAGACTCCCGTGCCTTCGGCAAGAGCAACAGCGAAATGTGGGGCACGGATGAAGCTGCTGCCGCCGCGAAAGCTTATCTTGATGCAAAGCAAGCCGTTATGGAAAATAGCCAATATAGGTCGGAAGCTTTACAGGCCTTTAACAGCACTATCGACTATATGCACCGCCTTGATGACGCAGAAAAAGCCTTTGCCGAGGAGAGATACGACGATGTAAAGGATATCCTCTACACAGAGAAAAACGCGAACAAAGAAATCCTCGAAGATACGAAGAGCAGCCTTGATGAAAGGAAAGAGGCGTACAAGGCAAGTCTTGAAAAGATATACTCGGATATAGAGCTCTACTCCAAGAACTGGCGGCAGAAGGAAGCTAACGCCATCATGCAGGAGATGGGCGAGGTCGTAAACTCCGCGAGGCTCGCGGGCCTTGATGCAAACGAAGCCTTCGATGAGACTTTTCGCGAGAACGTGCAGAAAATGCTCGATGACGGCTTTGACATAACCGAGCTTGCCAAGTGGGCGAAGGAGGCAGGTCTCGACGTCGGAGACGTATTCCAGGAGGACTACACTAAGATAGTACAGGATCAGCTCGACAAAGGGTATAACATATCGGAACTCCTTCTCTGGGGCATAGCAAGCGGTGAAGACGTCGGCGGGCTGTTTACAGACGAGTTCACAAAGAAGTATCAGGCTCAGCTTGATAGCGGCTTCGATATTCAGGCTCTGCTTCAGTGGGCAATTGAAAAAGGCTACGAACTCGGAGACGTCTTCGGTTATAACTTCAAGAGCAGATATCAGGAATATCTCGAAGATTTGTACTGGGCGTCTGATCCTATCAATAAGCATTCCATCAACTCTCCGGGAGATGTGGAGGTTGCGATGAGGGAGAAGTGGTTTACGAACAACGCAACCGGAACCTTTATGAACATTGGTCAGCAAGGCATCGTCGCCGAAGCAGGCCCCGAACTCTTGCAGGTCATGAACGGCGGTGTCAAGGTTACACCACTTACAAGAACAACCACGAACACTCCTGTCGGAGCAGGTGGAGATACAATTATCAATCACTATAATAACTATGTCAGTGCAACTGTAAGCAATGACTACGACGTAGACAGGCTCGCTCAGAGGCTGGCTACAGCTGAAAAGCGAGAAAATATAGGAAAGGGGCGCTGATATGAGCTCATTCACATTTAATGGAGTATCAAGCAATACTCTCGGAATTATCATCACAAAGCCGATAGTCCGCCCGACATGGCTGCCTGAGACCGAGTTCACTCCTATTCCTGGACGTCCTCGACAGATACCATACACAAAAGACTGGTATCCGAATATCAGCTTTACTATACAAGCTTGTATGAGTGATGCTTCTCCTGCAAAAGTTAAAGAAGTATATGATACACTGCGCGAATATGGCACTCTTGTTATATCAACGTCACCTGATGAGCAGTTAAATGTCTATGTTGAAGAACTTGATCCTGACTGTAAAGCTATTATGATGGCAGAATTCCCTATCACCTTCCGAGCCGAGCCGTTTGCGTATGCAACAGCTCCGAAGTCACAGAGTATCATGGGCGATACAGTCGAGGTTAATAATACAGGAACTGCCTTTGTAGATCCTCTTATCACGATAATAGCATCGCAGGCGACGACAACAGTCACCTGCAACGGCGTAGACATGATAGTAACAACACCGACGGAGATAGTCAGTGCAGGCTATCCGAGCACGTATAGTATATCACTTGACTGCGAGGGCGAGCTTGCGTACTACACAAAGCCGAACGGCGATAAAGTCGCCTGCACGCAGAATACAAAAGGACCTTTTGCACGGCTCCACACTGGCAAAAATTACTTTACAGTTCTGAATGTGCAGGCAGCTTCGCTCACGATGACTGAGAGGTGGTATTGATGGCAGGAAATTCAGCAGATGATCCCGTTATTGTAAATTCGTGGGAAGAATGCCTCACAGCACTCCGCAACTATACCAAGTATATTAAATTTGCAGATTCTGACGACAATACTATTGATACAATTAGTATTACTTCGGCTATCAACTGCAATTGTACGCAGGTCGATTTTAACGGCTGGACGATTAACACGATTAATGTATCAAATATTAATGATTACTATGTATTCAGAAATGGCTCATTCTGGGGAATAACAACAGCCAAAAACGTGACAATTAATCATATTAATTTTTATAAATCATGCAAGGGCAATATTCGCTTTATTTATTATTTAATGAACTGCTATCTATATGATGTTTGGTACGAATCGCACGATACAGCATATACAGACAGGTATGATAATGCGTTTGACTTTGGCTTAGGTACATTTGCACTTTGTAATATCGCATATATGTCAATCATCTATATGCGCAGTCAAGACTATGCTCCGCGAATACCAACACTTAATGCAAGGAACTGCGAAATTCACATAGACTATAAATGGACCAAGACAGGAGCAGGCAATAACAGCTTATTATTCGGCATAAATCACGGAAACTCATCGCCGTATGATGTAGGCACATACTATTGTTGTTACATAACAGGCACGATTGACCTATCAGAGGGCTCAGGCGAATGGCAATGGACGTCTCCAGAATCTGCCTATGTAGGAGTATTAAAATTAATATCAACAATATTTAATATTAAAGTGCTTACAGGCGCAAATTGCACATTTGATCGAATAAAAATACAACCAGATGCAAACGCAGCAGGGAAAGGCTCATTATTTGTAACAAATAATGGAAATTCTGAATCACGATTCAATCAAGTTTTGAATGTCTCAGGAATTGTATATAAAGCAAGTAAAGCAGATTTAGCAAATACAACATTCCTGACAAATAAAAGCTTCGACTACATTGCCGATGATAATTACCGCTATTCTCAGTATAATTCAGCATCATATCAAGACAAGTGGACATGGAGACAAGAGAGTCATCTTAATGGCGGAATCCCATTTCTCCCTTTTTTCAGCTATCCAGTATACGTGCCGCCAGTTATCTATCCCATAGAGAGAGCGGACAGAATAAGCGTATATGATATATATGAGCCTCAGACTGGCTTCGATCATAACGGCGTAGCAATTCTCTTTCCATCCGAAGTAACATCATACAAGGTAGAGAGGGGACGCTGGGATATCAATCTCACGCATCCGATAGATCAATATGGAAAATGGACGTATATTATTGGTCAGAATTGCATCAAGGTAAATGGTCAAATATTCCGAATTGACGAGACAGAGATATACTGTGACGCAAATCAACAGTACATCAAAGCTCATGCAAATCATATCACATATGACCTTAATGATTCGTTTATTGGTGATGCTACATTCGAGGTAACTACGGGTAATGCATTTGAATATGAGATAATACAGGCGAGCAAAACGCTGATACCTACTCAAGAGCCAACGCCGTATGAGTATACATTTGAGCTCACGTCTGACATCACAGGGCAGCTCGTAGGAGACTTTCACGATCAGACAGTCACAGGTGCACTCTATGGCGATGATAACAGCTTCGCTAATCGCTACGGAGGGCATCTGTACCGTGATAACTTCCATATATCTATTAACACGGTACAGGAGAATCTCCCTGCCACTCCTGCCTTCCAGATACGCTATGGCACGGACATGACAAAGATATCCTACAAGATAGACTTTTCATCATGGATAACCGAGCTCATATGCGAGGATAACTTTGGTAATTTATGGGGCATAGCTTATACGGGCTCAGAGTGGATAATACACCATAACAAGACAAAGCGCATACACTTCACCTATCCGCCCGAAACACCTGATCCGATGGCGTGCCTTGAAGCTGACGGCTTCAACTATTGGCAGACGGTAAACACTCCGAAGGTATCAATTGAAGTCAGTGTTGCAAATATCAAGAGTGATCCGAAGTATAAGGACTTCTTGAATCTGCAAAACATGGACGTCGGCTACACGGGAACAGTTTACTTTGAGCAGATGGGCATTGATGTAGACTTGAAAATAGTCTCTATTAAAAGGAACGAGCTCACAGGCGAAGCTATACAGATAACTCTCGGAAATGCTCCGAATAGCTTTATTCGCTCGCCCGTATGCTCTCAGACGATAGTCCCGAATGGCTCAGTCGAGGCAAAGCAAGCTCAGACTATCAAGAATATGCAGACCGAAATCGAAAACGTCAAGCTCAAATCCATGAAGTATTGGAACGGTATGAAGAATTATACATGGGCAGACGTTAAAAAGTACAAATGGGAGGAGATTGAAAATGGTGAGCTCAACAACTAACTATAATTTTACGCTGCCAGCTGACAGCGATCCAGCAAGCCAGACACCATACAACGAAAACTTCACTTCGTTGGATACAATTCTCAAAACGCAGGAGGACGGCATAGCAGCCGTCACGCCTACAGCCTCAACAGCTTCAATTGACAATACAGCCCTTGCATCATTTTTTGAGGGCACTATGACTGGAGAGCTCGCTGCCGAGATAACAGGCAGCAGCGCTCTCGCAGGAGTCGTGAGAGCTTATAAGACAAGCTCGACGGACTCCATCCAGATCGCCGAAGCTATCGACGGCACAAGAGTCACACGTTACTATACCAGCTCGGCATGGTCCAGCTGGGCATAAATAAGGAGGAATTATAATGTATCAACTCAGAAGTTCTAAATTTATGGGATTCAAAAAAGGCTCAGAGGGCGTAAGTCTGGTACAGGTCGAAATAGACTGCGATGCTGTCTCTGACATTCCAGCATATAACGCCATAAGTGGCACTGAAATGGTAATGGGTTCAATTGCATGGATCATAAACACAGGTGAGTTCTATGGTCTCAACTCGGTGCACGAATGGATAAAACAGACACAGACAGGAGGCGACGGCAATGAGTGAGCTGTATTCAATGCTTAAGGCAAAGAAAACAGGTGCTTCTTCGGGCGGCGGTGGCGGCGCCACTGTAAATAATGCTACTATTACGATTCAGAAAAACGGTACAACTGTAGATAGTTTCACATCTAATCAGGCTACTGATAAAACTATCAACATCACAGTGCCTACATCGGCAGCTGATGTTTCAGCTCTTCCTGATACAACTAAATACGCATCGGCTCTTAGGCTTACTATTAACAGTTCGACTTTTGTTGTTACAGGGCAGCTTATAGACCAAGACGGCAATGATTTGGGTACGGCTCAGACAATTGACTTGCCTCTGGAAAGTGTTGTTGTCAACGGTTCATACAATAGTCAGACTAAAAAAGTTGTTCTCACATTGCAGAACGGCAACACGATTGAGTTTAGTGTTGCTGACCTTGTATCAGGCTTGCAGACAGAGCTTTCAGCAATCAACAAGCTGAATCCTGCATATATCAACTATGACAGTACACATAGAGCCGTCAGCGATGCCGAGAAGTCAACATGGAATGGCAAGCAATCAGCACTCACAACTGAGCAGCTTGCAGCTGTAAACTCGGGCATCACAGCAGAAGACGTCGAACAAATAGATACGAATAAAAACAATATTTCATTGGAACAGGCAAAGACCACAAATATTGGCAATGCGACAAACGCTGTCATCAACCCCCATAAGAACAGGCTTAACTATACTTTATCGAGTTTAAAGAAAATCAACACATCTGGCTCTTGGGCGGATAATGTCTATACTTTGAATAACACAACATTCACCGTTAATGATGACTATACCATCACTGTGAACAGCACATTAACAAGCGGTAACGCTAATTTCTTCCTTTTTTCAGCAAAAAGCATTGCAGACTTAGCAACTTGTATATTGAGTGGCAGCCCTGCCGTAAGCGGTGCTTCTATACACTGTGAAATGGCGGAAAGCCCGTGGACTACTATATGTATTGATACAGGAAATTCAGCAGTAATTTCATCAACTACAAAGAAAACAAACCTCTATATTCAGATAAGCGGCTCTGTTAACAGCATAAAGTTTGAACCTATGATTTGCGAGCCTGTATATTGGAGTGTATCGCATGAATACGCAGAGCCTAACAAAGAAGTTCTCAAAGGAAAGAAAATTCTTTATAACGGCGATTCAATATGCGAAAGCAGATTAACAGGCTTCTCAGCCAATGGCGGAGGGTATGCAAAACTTATCGCAGACGAAACAGGCTGTTTCTATGATAATCGTGCTGTAAGCGGTGGTACACTTGCAGTAGTAGAGGGCAAGCATAATATATGTACAGATGTTACGAATATGCCGTATGACGGAGATTTGATATGTTTTGAGGGAGGTATTAATGACTACTGGAACAATGTACCGTTAGGCACTTTCTCAGAAACAGACTATACAAGTTCAATCACGGGACTTGATACAACAACAGTGTGCGGTGCATTAGAGGCTATCATAAGGCAAGCAATCGCACGTTGGACAGGTGTACCAATTTGCTTTGTAATTATACATAAGGTTGTTGGTACGGCTTACACTGCTAATACCGCTGGTTATACATTTGCGGAAATGCGTGAAAAAATGATAGCAATTCTCAATAAGTATTCGATACCTTATTATGACTGCTATGCCGAAGGAGGGCTAAATGGCTATGTATGGTATTTGAACGAAGCATATTTAAATGGCGGTTCATCAACACACCCTGATGGTTGTCACCCTGATGAAGGTGGATATCGCAGATATTATGTGCCACAGCTCATTGACTTATTTACACGTATTATTCCAAAGTTAAAGTAATAAAAAGGTAATTTGAAAGAGTTCAGGCAGGGACAGAAATGTCCCTGCCAAATCAAAAAGGAGGATATGCAATGCAGTATTTAATTATGCTCGCTATAGTCACAGGACTGGCGGCGTCGGACTTCATAACAGGAATAATCAAAGGATATACCACAGGAACGCTCTCGAGCACAAAGATGCGCAAGGGCGGCTTAAATAAAATCGGCGAGATAATCGTCATGGCTACAGCCTGCGGGCTCGAAATCGGCATAAAAGAGCTGGGAAGATACTACACGGCTGACGAGCTCGGCAAAATAACAGGAACAGTCGCAGCTATCCTCGTATTCGGATATATAGTTATCATGGAGACAATATCAATCCTTGAGAACTATGCCGAAATCAATCCAGATGCGGCAGGCTGGATAACTAAGCTTCTCAAGAGACTCAAAAATGTAAACAACGACGAAAAGGAGGATAAGAAATGAAAAAGGGTATTGATGTATCAGTGCATCAGGGCGTTATAGACTGGGATACAGTCAAAAACGTAGAGAAGATAGACTTTGCAATCCTGCAAGCAGGATATGGCAGGCTCGCTTCTCAGAAAGATAAGCAGTTCGAGCGTAACTATTCAGAGTGTAAGCGACTCGGAATTCCGATAGGAGCATACTGGTACAGCTACGCAGTAACCGTCGAGGACGTAAAGAATGAGGCGGCAGCTTGTATTGAAGTCCTCAAAGGTAAAAAGTTTGAATATCCTATTTACTTTGACATTGAGGAAAATTCTCAGCGGCTCGGCATGGGTAAAGTCACTGAGATGTGCAAAGCGTTCTGTGAAGCTCTCGAAGCCGCAGGATACTGGGTAGGCATATACTCTTATAAATTATTCCTCGAAAATTACATAGACAAGTCCGTCCGTACAAGATATGCAGTATGGCTCGCGCACTATGCAAGCTCTACTACATATAAAGAGCCGTATGGCATATGGCAGTATTCAGTCACAGGAACTCAAAACGATATAGTCGGAAAGGGCAAAGTCGCAGGCATAAGCGGCAGATGTGATCTCGACTATGCATATATTGACTATCCAACAGCTATAAAGGCGGCAGGAAAGAACGGCTATACCTTAGAGCCCCCGAAACCAGCTGAGCCAGAGAAGCCAAAATGCCCGAAGATAAGCATTGATATCTACGACGGCAAATTCTCAGTATTAGTTGACGATCATCAGTATAGTGGACTTCTCGGAGATTAAAACACGCGCGTGTTTTTATAATCTAAATTAACGCACGAAATGCGTTAATTGTCTATTAGCAAGTTATAAGCAAGTTAATACAAGCCGATATATAGGCAATCTCCAAAAGCCAAAAGCTAACGCATCAAATTAAATTAGATTTAGAAAAGCCCTTCCAGTATTTTGGAAGGGCTTTTTGTTGAAAACTCTTATCTATCATTAATGTTCTGACGAATCCGCACATTAATGATGTAAATGATAACTATAATAGTTCAATATCCAGTGTGAAGGGGATATTTTTCCATTTGCCTCGGATATCAGTTTCCCTGTGATATGTTATATCTTTAATCACACAGCGGAGCAGGTGATTCTTGTCTGCCACAGTTACGCTATCATCTTCGAGAGCTTGTATAGCGTTCATTAGAGCTACATATTTCTGCTTATAGTCTACATCTACACTCTCAAGCTCTTTAGCTTCTGCGATAGCCTCTTGAAGCTCTGAGCGGCGCTGCGATAACGCAGCATTACGTTTTACGAATACTTCACTCGTGTATATTCCTTTTTCGAGGAACTCATATAAGCGGTCTTGTTGTGTTTCCAGAGCATTCAGCTCTTTGACAAGCGCAGCAGCGACCGCTTTTTGTGCATCGCTGGACTTCTGCGGTTTGTCGATAAGCTCACGGACATCTGCCGCAAGCTCTTTCAGCGTTCTGAGTACCTCTTCTACAACTTCAGCATATATAGCCGATCTATTATTACAGTATTTTTGATTAGTGCAAAGCAGGCGATCTTCGCAGCGAGGTTCAGGGCGATATGTCATAGCTCTGCCGCAAGCACAGTGCATTATTCCAGCGAAAGCGTTATTAAGCTTCATCTTCGGCTTTGTCTTCGGAAGCTTCCCGAAGCGATCCTGCGCGGCATCGAATACGTCCTTGTCAATAATAGCCTCATGCTTACCGTCTACAAGTATCTGATCTTCAGCTGCTGCATGAGGGCGCGAAGCTACGATCTCACCGTCCTCGAACTTCTTGACTGTCTTTCTCCAGTTCCAGCGTATCTTTCCAGTATATACAGGATTCCTCAGCATATCTCTGATACTTGCCGAGCTCCACAGCTCTGACTTCCTCGGCTTGATATGCAGCTCATTAAGCTTGTGCGCTATCGTTGTTGTCCCGATGCCCTCATTCCACATTTGATATATAAGCCTTACCACATCTGCTTCGCCGTTTGGAGCAAGTGTGAAGACCTTGCCGTCTTTGATCTTATCATACCCGTAAGGCGAGCCGCTCCCGATGTAGTTACCAGCCTGTACAGATGCTATCCTGCCGCGCATCATGATCTCCTTAACGTATTCAAGATAGTCGTTTCCGCGCATGAGCTCCATTTCAAAGAACTTCCTGTCGAACTTGTCTCCGAGGTCATACGTCTTCTGCGGCGTGATGATCAGAGTATCAGTGTAGCGGAAAGCTCTGATAATAGTACCGCAGTCGGACAGGTCGCCTCGGCTCAGTCTCTGCGGATCAACAACAAGAACACCTTTTATCTCCTCGGTCTGAATACGGTCGAGGAGCTTTTTCATTTCCGGGCGGTCCTGTATAGTCTCGCCTGAGACAACTTCACGATATATTCTGTCCTCAGGAATAGCTCCGCCCAGCTTAGCGGCAGCGTAGTCCTGCAATATCTTATAGTGCTTGGCGAGTACTTCCTCAATGGTCTCATGCTCACCGTCAGCTCTGGACTTACGGAGATAAACCAAGTACATACGATCATCTCTCTTTCACGGTAATAAATATCAGTAAATAACAACAAATAACATTATACAGTATACAAATAACTAAGCAAGTTGAAAAATGCATTGTATAGTCGCAATTGTGAGTTTTTAACTGTTGACAAAAAACCATGCACAATGCACAAATACAGATTCAAAGTAACCCCTGCACGGAGCAGGGGATTTTTTAATAGAAATTTATACTATCAATCATTCTCATAATAATTTCTGTATCAGCATTATTGTAACTAAAAGTACCGTGAAGGTCGTGGGCGTAGAATTGAATTTCTTTTTTATCATTTTTACCTTTATCAATGATTAAATATGCCTGTCCGTTCTTTACAAAAGTGTCCTCAATGAAATCATCTTTATAATCGTCTTTTAATAAATCATCATCAAGAGCGAATTTTTTAAAATTATTCCATCTTTCAGTCACTTCGTTTTGAGATAGTTTTGTGTATTCCGAATTATGAGATAATGATAAATCGGCATAATGTTGATTATCTTCAGTCCCCCAAGACCAGTCTACAAGTGTTAAATTACCGCTAATGCTGTCATATTCATGCCAGTTTGAATTAGTAGCTATTTTTAAATAGTCGCACTCCCATGTAGAATCAAGAGTAGTATAGTCGATATCAGCTTCTTTCTTTGATGATGCTTCGGAGCAGGACGCAAGCGAAGCTAAAAGCGCAGCACACAAAACAACGGAAAGCGTTCTTTTCATAAAAATATCCCCCTTTTACAAAACTTCTTTATCGAAATGTATCCAAAGAGCCTTTTTGACGAGTTCCTCGGGCACATCGAAATACTCTGCAAGCTGCCAGACCTCCACATAACCGAGCTTGAAAGCTTCCAGCATATCTTCTTTAGGCAGAAGAGTTTCACAAGCCCACTTGTCGGCGGAGTACTCATGCTTGCTTATCAGATCAAGCTTACTGTATCGATTATAGAAAGCTCCCCTAATGCAATGACCTATCTCATGAGCGAGCCTGCGTTTTTCCTCGGCTTCGCTATGGATCAGGCTATAATCGATACCAATATAGCAATTGAGATCACTGTCCATTATAGATATGGACTGAGTTTTCGGGAGAGCTGCGGAATATATATCGATATTCTCGCTTGCGGCGGTTTCATACAGCTCTTCCAGTGTCATTTTTTCTCCTTCTGCTCCTTTATATACTTTGCAAAGCGCTTGACTTCGTCGTACATCTCGTCGGTGACTCCCTCAGAGCCGTCGAACAGAGCAAACTTGATATCATCATCTGAGGGAGCAGGTGATTGTGTTGCTTTGGCATTTTCTTGAATATCTGTCCAGCCCATAAGGTAGGCAGGAGTAGTATCTAAAATGTTTGCAAGCGTAGCTACCATTGGGCGAGGAATATCTCTTCCATTTTCTATATGAGCAACAGAAGATTTAGATTTATAGCCCAAGAGTGAAGCAAGTTCACTTTGTGTGAGACCTTTCTTTTTTCTAAGTTGTTTAACTCTTTCTCCTATGCACATACAATCACCTCCTATCTTAATAAAATTGTATCATAAAATTACAAAAGTGTCAACATAAATTTACAATGCGGAGGGAAAGTTGTCAAATTGACCAACCCGCAGTAAGAAAGTTTGGATATAATGATACTCGAAATAAAGTTGACAAATATGTAAACCTGTTGTATAATGATTGTGGTGACAAAAATGTCAACAAATAAGGAGGCGAGTTAAAATGGACATAGATTACCTTAACGAAGTGATTTCTGCAAGTGGCAAAACTATAAAAAGTATTGCGCTTAAAATGGGCCTATCGCGGCAGTCGTTATATTTGAAAATGAACGGCAAACGAGAATTTAAGGCGTCAGAGGTTTATAAGCTTTGTGAAATCCTAAGATTGACAAACGAGGAAAAAGAGCGAATTTTTTTTACAAATGAGGTTGACAAAAACGACAACCGCGTAATTTTGCCACGTTCAGCCGAGAAGTAACCACCACCCACAAAAGAGGAAGGAGGGAGACCATGGAGCAAGGGAAAAAGAAAAGCCCCGATACAGAGAACGGGGAGAGTATAAGAGCTTATACAGCAAGGACACTTTACGAGAAGAGTAGAAAAGAGCTCGAAAAGCAGATGGAGCTGCTCTCCAAGCTCTCAGAAAAAGAAGACTTGACAATTCAGGAGCATTTAGGCATCGCCGCTGAGATCAGGCAGATCATCATGCTGCTCTGAATTGTCGGAAGGTACAACCTCAGGCAATGTCTGAGCAATCTTTACAAAAGCACATTCGCCGTCAATATTTAATGCACAATTGCTTAGGCATTGTGTTAAGTTTGGCGAACTACTTATAAACGGACAGATAACAGTCAATTTTTCGCACCTCCTTTCCGCATACATTATACCACAAGGCGGAGCAGGTGACAAGAAGACAACCCACACGAACATAAACATTGAAAGAGGTGATACTATGAGAAAAGGCGATATCAGAAACTGGCAGGAAACCGAGACCGAGAAGGAACGCATGGTAAGCTATGACTCATATGAAAACGGCGAGATTCGAGCTCATATCAGAGTACATATTCCGAAGCGCACCCCCGAGGAGCAGGAAGCTTATGAGAAGAGAGTGCGAGCCGGGCTTCGTCGCTTTTATTATAGTGTCACATCGCAGGGGCTGGACTGGGATAAGATAACGGCCCCGAAAGACTAAGTTTGTGCAGTCAACTGCACAGAAAGGATACCGAAATGAGCAGGAAAATAGAGGATATACCGAAGTCCGAGCGTTCCGAGATCGTCAACAACATTCTCGGAGCAAAAAACAGAAAAGAACAGTTAAAGATAGAAGCCGACCTACATTTGGCCTCTGTAACTACTATCAAGGAGATTCTGAAAGACTACGGCGTTAATCTTAAAATATTCAACGGCGGCAGTCATAAGAAAAAGCGCATTGAAGACGAGCTCGCAGAGGAACAGGAGATCATCACACCGGTTGAGGAAATAGGAACCGTTGAGGAGCAGGCCGAGCCGGACGAGATCGGGCAGGCGTGGGCTGATCTTAGTATACCTCCAGATGTGGAACTCCCTCCTCTGACTGCTGAGCCGCTTCCGCCTCTGAGCAACGAGGAGAGAGCTTGCGAACCAATACCTGCGGAGCAGGCTGAAAAGATACCATATACAAAGCCCGAGATAATTGAGCCTCCGCTGCCAAAGAGCAGCACTTCTGAGGAAACTGCTGCCGATAGTATTGATATCGACCTGTCATACCAGCGATTTAAGAAGCTTATCCGCGAGAAAATGCACTGCGAAGACAGACTTGAAGAGATAAAAGCAGAATTACAGCTTTATCGCGACACCTGCAACTGTATACTCATTGACCTGAAAGAGGGAGGTATTGAGGCATGATGACTGACGACGAGATCTATGACGAGAAGAGGGCGTTTATCAAAGATAAGCTCCTGCCACTTGCACAGGCGATAGACAGCAATATCATGGATATGACATATCATCTTGTAATGCATTCTCCATATGACCTTGAGTATGTGACAATTATCTGGAAGAACGCAGACGATCAGCGAGTATATGTTACAGGAGACAGCCTCCTCGCCATATCAAAAGACGTACTGGGGAAGCTGAGATGAAGCTGAAAATAAGAGATGTAGCATTCGAGAGTGATCCTGTCAGCGGCACAGCTACCGTGATACAAGGTGAAGACTGCCAGCGCAGCACTAAGTACAGGAACGCCGTCGAAGCCTGGAACGCCTTCGCAGAACTGGCGCTCCGCCCCTTTGAGCAGAAGCTGAGGGACGAGCTCGAAGAGAACGGTTTTAACAGGTGGACAGGCATTAAAGGTGATACACCGACAGAGTCAGAGCTTGCAGCGATGGACTTCTATCAGTCCGTAAGGCGTAGCTGATATGGGGAAGCGTATTGACTATGATCAAGCTCTCAGCTGTGCATCTCTGAAAGAGATTGACTCCATTTATGCGCCGCAAAATAAGTACGGCTACCATATCAACGTCAATCACCCTCAGATAAAGCCATTGTACGATAAATACAAACGGCACATCGGTGAGAAGATACTTTCTGACGCTCAGCGCAGGCACTTCGAGAGCATTATATTCAAGATGATAGAGAAAAATAGAACGAAGGAGACAGAAAATGCAAACGATAATACATAGCATGATGTATGCTCTTGTAGCTGTCGCTATCCTTGCTATGCTCCTAGTACCCGTCGAGCTTGCTTCTGAGTACATTCAGAAGAGCAGGCAGGACAAGGCAGAGCATAAGGATATTGAGCTCAATATAAGAGTATGGGAAAGCATAGCTCTGAGCTGCGATCCTGTCGAGGACGCCTACGACAAAGGCTATGCGATTGCAAGGCTTGTGATATATCATCACGAGCTTGAAGAACTTGAAAACAACCGAAAAAGAGACTTGTGCAGTTGAATGCACACCGAAGGAGATTAAGAACATGAACAGAGAAGAATATTTTCAGACAAGCCCGAGCAAGGTCTCGGGAAAAATACAAAAGGCAATAGCATCTGCCACAGCCGCCGCACTTGAGAGCTTCTGCGATCAGGAGCCCGAGTTTGAACAGGCTATAGAGCAGAGTGGCAAGACCTTTCAGGACTGCCTTAATGCCGTTGCTGACGGTGTAGGCAGCAGCATATCTGATATCGAGGTATACCGCCGCGCAGTGAAGTTTTATTTCTCGACGGCGACGGTGAGCTTTATAATGCAGATAGACCTCAGCGGCGATAACGGAGCAACAAAGCCGCCTATTACTATGACAGAGAGCAGCAATGATACGCTGAGCATATCCCTCGATGATCTCCTGGACTTCTGAGGAGGTACGGACGTGGAAGAGTTTATCAATGCAGAAGCATACCGCGAGGAGATAGAGGATTTATTTCCGAAATTCGTGTTTTATCGCAGAGGATATCATGCTCCTTCCGTAGGACTATACGGAGATACAGTAGACGGAGAGAGAGACAGCAAGATCACTGACTGCTATTGCACCGCCTGCCATGAGAGATATGAGGACGGCATCCGCAAGCCAAAGGAGTACAAGCATATGGAGCTTGGCTACTGTGCCAACTGCGGACATCCTGTCGAGCTCAGGCAGATGAACAAGGGGCGGCGGTCCTATTACTTTACAAGAAATATCGCTCTCTTTGAAGGCGCAGGAGATATCATGAGAATACGCTGCATTAAAGCATATCAGCGCTTTTCAGAAGATACATCCGAAATGGAGCCTGAGATCGGCTGGTATACAGTAACACAGTATGAGCTTACACCGGGGCAGGCTATACAGTACAAGGCGGTATGGAACAGGAAAAAGCAGCAATACGACTGGATTAAGAAAAAGACAGGCTGCACAGAGCCAAACTTTAACGTAGGCGGTTTTGGGTACGCCGACAGGAACTATACTATTATCAATCAAGGAGCTGTTGATCATAGCTTCCTGCGCTATCTGTTCAAGGGAGAGCACTTTGACTATATTTATATTACATGGCTCTGCTGCTATGCGCAGCATCCTCAGCTTGAATACCTCCTACACGGAGGCTTTGAGTATCTTGCAAGGAACTATGTCGAGAGCCGCGTCCCCGAGTACGGAAAGTTCGTCACAGTCCGGTATAACTGGCGCAGCAATGACCTCAAGAAGATGTTGCATCTTGACAGGCTGGAGATTAAGCACCTTGCCAAGGATCAAGGCAGATACTACGATAGCTATATCAAGTTCAGGCGTGATTTTTTCAAAGGCAGAAATACTGCTGAAACGCTGAAATACTTTGAGGACTTTCATAGCTCCACGAGTTATATCCGAGAAGTCGAGGACATGACCGGCATTCCTCGCAAGAAGATAATGGACTATGCTCTCAGGAAGCAGAACAGGCAAGGGACATATTTTTTTCTTACACTCTACAAGGACTATATTGACCAATGCATTGAGCTCGAACGAGATATGACTTCAGAGGTTGTCACGATGCCGAAGGATATGTTTGCTGCTCACGAGCGTACAACGGATATGCTGCGCACCATACGCAGCGAGAAAGCAGCTGTACAGCTTGCGGAGTCAGATGCTCACCGCCGTGATCTGGAAGTTACGGACATGGAACTCGGCCTTATTCTGCGTCTGCCATATGATACAAATGAGATAGTCGAAGAGGGAGAGAAGCTCTCTCACTGTGTCGGAGGATATGCAGACCGTCACGCAGCAGGTAAGCTGTCAATAATGTTCCTGCGTACTATGAGTCACCCTGATACTCCGTATTATACAATGGAAGTTTCGAACGACCTTCAGATAGCACAGTGCAGAGGATATAGGAATAATAACGCCAATAATCCGAAGCCTGAGGAGATCATCGAATTTGAACGCCGGTACAAGGAGTATCTCGATGAAGTCAAGAAGAATCGCAAGAAGGAAGCAAAGAAGGCTGAGCGAAAGAAGAAAAAACAACAGCGGCAGGCTGCAAGGCGCGCCGCATAACAGGAGGATATCATGAACGAAATTATAACAGCAGAAGCAGGGGAGAGCGCTCTCCCTGCCTCAGCCAGAGCTATACAGATAACGGAGCGCATCAGAGCCAACGGCAGGACCGCAGTCAATGCGGTCTGTGCTATTGGTGAGGATCTCCGCACTATGAAGATAGACGGGCTCTACACTGAGCTCGGATATGAGGACTTTGAAAGCTACGCAGAGAAGGAGTTTGACCTGAAGCGTAGACAGGCATACCAGTACATAAGCGTATACGAAAAGCTCGGAAAGGAGTTTGTGCAGTCAAATGCACAGCTCGGCATCACAAAGCTCGCGCTCCTCGCTACTGCGAACCCCGAGGACCGTGCTGAGGTCATGGCGTCCGAGGACGTCGGCGGAATGACTACACGAGAGCTCGAAGAGCTCCTCGAAAAGTACAAACAGCAGGGGGAGCAGCTCTCGCTCCTGCAAGAGGAGAACACCAAGCTCGAAGCAAAGGTGGAGGAGCTTGAAAATGCTCCAAAGGACGTTCAAGTTGCTACAAAGGAAATTCCTGTCCCAGATAAGGAGACAGAAGAACAGCTTCGCAAGAAAACGCAGGAGCTTATATCTGCGAACGCAGAAAAAGAATCCATGAAAAAAGAACTAAACTCTGTAAACGCAGAGCTTCAGCTTGAAAAGACTGCAAACGATAGGCTCCGCAGGGAAATGAATGCTGAAATCGAGGAAAAGGTAAAAAAGGAAGTCGCTGCTGAGGTCAAGAAGCAGGCAAAAGAACTGAAACAGAAAGATATCGAGCTTCAGAACGCGAGAGCCATGAAAGAACAGGCGGAGCAGGAGAAGAAGGCACTCGAAAAGAAGATATCAGAACTGGAACAGGCAGCGCAGAAGCCGCCTGAGAACGCCGACAAGAGCAACTTCAAAGTGCTGCTCTCCACAGTCTATCGTGATATGCTCGGACTTGTGGAATTCATAAAGGATACCGAGGACATTGAGGAGCGTAAGCAGTATTTCCAGAAAGCGCTCGAAATCCTTCATATCTGTGAGGATAGTATCAAGAAGATAGATTTTCCAGTGGAGATACCGAAGCAGCCCCTGACGTCTCGCGGAGTAGTTGATATCGGTAGCATGAAGCCGATATCAAGCAGCAACGCGGAATATGACGATGACGACTACGACGAGGAGGAAGACGATGAAGATGAATGAACAAATTCCTAAACCGTGTAAGTGCGGAAACACTCTTGTCGGCACTACGCATGAGTTTTTCTTCGGTACAACAATATATCACGTATCATGCCTGATATGTGGAGATCAAGGGAAAAGTGCTGATACACCAGAGAAAGCTATCGAGCTTTGGAATGAAATGGTGAACGAGCAATGAGAATAAAACTCAGACAATGCTCATGTGGCGGCACTGCCGAGATTGTAGACGGGGAGCCTACCGAGCTGGGAGCTAAGATGCTCCGCGAGTATGGGCTTACGCCGTCGAGGACATATAAAGCTGTGTGCAGCTCCTGCGGTAAGAGTACCGCGTCCTTCCCTTACGGTGACGAGGTAAAGGCGGACTGGAACCGCCTGAATCCTCCGCCACCGAGAAAGTACGTCAAGGTCGTGCGGTGTAAGGACTGCATACGTCTCAATCGGTATGACTGCCCTATGGCATATATCGAACACCATACACTGCAATTTGCAGCTGTTGCTCCGGACTTTTACTGTGCGAAAGGAGCGGACCATGAACCGTGATAAGCTTAGCAAGCGTCCTCTGATAGAGATACTCCATTATATCAATATGAATATCGAGGACTGTCTGTATCAATTGCTGTCGAATACCACAGACGAAATGAAGCGCTCTCGCTGTAAGAAAATGAAGTGCTGCTATGACTGTCTGTCCGAATGGCTCAATGAAGGAGGAAGAAAAATGTATGTAGGTAAGGAATGGCTTGAACCCTGTGAGGTAAACGCACTTGTAGACAAGCTGAAAGCCGAACGTGATGAATCAAAGGGAGAGCTTCTGCGTGCAAAGGCTCTCTTAATGCAGATACGTGCCTATTATAGTGCTACACCCGGCTGGGATATGTACGAGGACGACGTCATCGCCCTTATCGGTAAGAAAAAGGAAGGGACAGAGAATGACTGACACAGATATGCTGCACATGGCAGCTCTTGAAAAAGAAAGCCTTGAGATGTGGAAGCTCCTTCGGGAGACACTGCCTGTTCTGAGGGCGGCTATTTTTACAGATTACAAAGATACCAGTAAAGCAAATGAGCTGTACGACAGGATAGTAAAAAAGGTAGGCCGGGAGTGATAGGAGGCGAACCAAAGTGTTAAAACTTACGATAGGTAATAAGGGAAAATGCAAGATTGACATCGAAGCAGAACTTAAACAGGCTATTGCTGAAGTTATGTTGGCTAATGTAGCGCTCACACAGATTATATCACAAAATATGAAAATGTCGTTTGAAGCAGCAGCAATGTTCCTATTTCAGCACACAACGCTTGCACATAAGCAGGCTATGGATGTAAAGGACGATGATACAAATGGCTGAGAACGAACTTCAAAAACTCATAAAAGGTATATTTAGCCATATAAAAGACAAGTACGGATATACCGATGAACAAGCTCTTATTTATTTGCAAGGTTATCAAGATTGTGCAGAAGAAAATCAGAAATCACTTGAAAAGCGTGATAAAATGCTTAGAGATACAGTTGCAGAGCTGGCAGAAGCAAAGCGACTTCTGAAATCAGCGACAAACGTGCTGAATATGTTTATACCGTGCGATGAAGATTATAATTGCAGTGAATGTATAAAACAGAGACAGAACTGTGATTACGATGACAGCTTTAGGTGGCGTTACGCCGATGAAGCCCTTGCGCTTATCGGAGAGGACGGTGAGCAGAATGACGATTGATGATAAGGAAACAACGGTGAAAGCTTATTTTAACAAGTTTATCAATTTCGCAAGAGCGATATATGAGAGCCAGTATGGTGAAGGGAACGGCACTGACGGCGAAGCAACAGTGAGCGCAGAGATAGACGAAGCACGAAAAATTCATATTTCCATAACTATGGAGGATTTAACATGATATTTAAAATATTAGTGATCGCATACATCTGTTTATTGATTGCTTGTATTTTTAAGCTTGACTATCGTGTTAAACGACTTGAAGAAAACAGCATAGATTTAGCACAAAAATTGTTAGAAACGATTGAAATGCTAAAGCGTTAAAAAGGTATTTGAAAGGAGTGAACTATGAAAGTAATACTATTTTTCGTCCTTGCGAGCCTCACTGGCTACATAATAGGCTATCTACTCGGCAGATTTACCGCGGAGCAGGAACTGCAAGAGAGACGCTCCGAGCTGGACCTCGACGAAGAACCCGAGGACGCCTGGGACGAGCTGTTTAAGGAGTGAGAAAACAATGATACATGAATTAAAAATAGCTCCCGAGTACTTTGAGAAGGTTATCACAGGAGAGAAGACCTTTGAGGTCCGCAGAGATGATCGTCCTTACGCTGTACTGGACAAGCTCAGACTGAAGGAGTACAAGGGACACGGATATACCGGCAGGGAAGCCACTGTCGCAGTGTCATATATTCTGCGCGACAAGAACTATGTCAAGGACGGCTTCTGCATTCTCGGGATAAAGCTGATACTTCCCGAGGATATTAGACAGATCCTATAATTGCAACCAATTGCAACCAATTGCAACCGACATCAATGTCGGTCACAACATACCGATATTATAATACCGAATAAAAACACCGAAAAGAGGCTGAATATTATGAGAAGTAAAAGAATTGTATTGCACGATGAAGAAAAATTGAAGAATATCAATCCTGAGACTGCACAAATAATGCAGAGATACAAGATTGATATGAGCATGAGAAATCTATCGCCGAGAACACAAAAGCACTATACATATGATCTCGAGCAGTGGTTCATATATATATATGACAAACAGCAGAACAGGAGCGTCAAGGAGCTGACCGATGATGATATTACCGAGTTCATATACTACTGCATGAGTGAAGGCAATAACAGCGAACGTATAAAGCTCCGTATTGCTACGATAAGTGCCTTTTATCGCTTCATGCGAAAGAAAAAGCTCATCAGAGAGAATCCGGTAGAATTCATAGACCGCCCCAAAAAGGGCTTAAAAATCATAACTCAGACTTATCTTACAGCTGAGCAGGTAGCGATGATGCGCGAGAAGCTCATTTCCTCAAACGATTTGCAGCTTCGTGTATATGCAATGATATCACTGTCTACTATGGCAAGAGTAACGGCGATAGCAAGTATCAAGTGGGATCAGCGATGTACCGTTTTAAGGAGGACTAAAAATGAACTGCAAAAACTGTAAATACTTTGACAACACAAAGCCTGTTGATACGGCACATAACCCGAATGACAGGCACAAGACAGCAGAGCCGTATATTGGCAAATGCGAGAAGATAGAGCGTATCAAGATGATGAATGATACTTGCAGGCTGTTTGAGAGAAAGGAGGGAGGTGAAAATGGCTGAATATCATGTCGGTTTGGGATTCGCAGGCGTTATATATGCTGGAACGCTCACAAAAGATAAAAACGTTGGATAAACAAATCCGACGTTACCGATTTAGACTCAGCTCGGGACACATGGAATACTAAGCAAGCAGAACTTGAAAAAACAATAAAGAGTAGGGAAGCAGCTGCCAGCTGAGCAGCTGCCCTATACTATTATAATAGTAAAAAAAGCAAACGGCGGCTGCCGTTTATGAGCTCGTAATGGATATTAACTTTACGACCACCGAGGAGATGTGAGAGAAATGAGATCATGGTACCGAGAGACGAGGTTTGAGTGTGGGGACTACCTCGACGTGAATATATACCCAGTGTATACAAAAGCTCCGTGCAGGAGTCGAAAGGCAAAACCTACATCAGAGACACAGCAGAAGCTCAATGATATGAATGCGGAGCTGAAACTGATAAGGATTGCCAATGCAAACTTCACGGATCATGATCTGAAAGTTGAACTCACATACTCGAACAAGCATCTTCCCGAAGATGATGAAGCTGCTGCCAAAGAGCTGAGAAACTTCCTGCGTAGAGTCAAGAGGTATCGTGAGACACATGGCCTCTCTCCACTGAAGTACATAGCAGTCACCGAAAAGGGCACACGTTCAGGAAGATATCATCATCACCTTATCATGAGCGGTGATATAGATCTCTTTGATCTTGTCGCCCTATGGGGTAACGGAATCGTCGGAACAGATATCCTCGTATTCGACGAGAACGGGATTGCTTCTCTCGTGCGATACATGATGAAGCAGGCGAGGGAGTTCATCGGCAAGAAAAAGTATTCGCGCTCCCGTAACCTGACTATACCACAGCCCAAACAGCGAGACAACCGTTTCAGCAAGCGAAAGGTGAAGGAACTCGCACGGGATACAGAGTGTAGGGCTGAGTATGAGAAGCTCTATGAGGGCTATCACTTAGCCCAGGCTACCGCTGTATACAACGACAGCAACGGCGGCACATACATATTTGCAAGATTTTACAAAAAGGAGGCGGCATGGTGCAAGCGACGACAGAAGAATGTGAGCAGATAGTCCTATTCCGCTGGGCAGAGTTCTCAGTGAGCCAGTACCCGGAGTTAGAGCTGCTGTATCATATTCCGAACGAGGGAAAGCGGAGCGCCGTCACAGGCGCACGGCTGAAAGCGCAGGGACTGAAATCGGGAGTTCCCGACGTATGTCTCCCGACAGCTCACGGCGGATACATAGGACTGTACATCGAAATGAAGGTCAAGCCTAACAAGCCGACCGAAAACCAGAAGCGATGGCTGAGAGCTCTGCGCGAAGCAGGACATATGGTAGCTGTATGCTACGGATTTGAGGAAGCCAGGGATTTGATTGAGAAATACCTCAGGCTTCCGAATACGATACCGAAAGGAGAAATAAATGAAAATTAACAGATTATGGTCGCTGCTGAAACAGCGGAAAGCTATCACGATTATGCAGGGAGAATCAGCACAATGGGTGGGTGACGGATTCTCTTGCTATCCCGTGTATAATCTTCCACCACTGAAAGAGAGAGTAATGCAGACGCTTCTCGATGTCAACGATGATGCATGGGATAAGTTTGCGTTCTATGAAGAGTCTCATGTGAATTTTACGGAGGAGGACATCATTGAAGCACAGGTGGACCTCGAACCCCTTACCGTCGCGCTCCATTATCATGGCATGGACGTAATGCCTCTTGTTGGCGGTGGAAAGATATATTACATACAGACCAAGTACCTTAAACCGTTTGAGAATACACTGCTGCTCTCGTATGCTTATCGAAAAGAAGCAGGTGGAGTTATCGCGGTAAACGAGGGCTTGCTGCTTAGTGCTATCATAGCACCTGTTGATATGAGCAAAGATAAGGTATTCGAGGAGACACTCTATAAGCTGTACGACCTTACTAAGCATCAGGACGGTGAAGCTCAGTGAATGAAGAGAAAGAGTCGTGCTATTTTTCAAGTCCTCAGACTAACAGATGCTCAATCTTAGACGCAGAATGCACAGGATCACGCTCACGACAGCTGTGCTCATTCCATAAGACTGAGAGTGAATACTTCGAGCAAAGAAACAGAGCTATTGAGCTTAACCGTCAGCGTGGGAACTGTGCGAAATGCAAATATAAACCATTCCCTTGTGAACCTGTTAGGATTGGAGGTAAAGATCCATGCGAGCCATGACACCAGAAGACTACCTTATGCAGGTAAAGAATATCGATTTACGCATAAGCTCCCTTGAGGGAGAACTGCACGACGCTGAGAAAGAGCATGATACTGAGTATATTGAGGAACTGAAACAGCATATCCAAGCTGACCTCCAAAGGTATAAGGAAATAAAGCTCCGTATCCGTGACGAGATACAACAGCTCCCTGATCACAAGCTTAGTACACTCCTCACCGAGTACTATATACGCGGCAAGACGTGGGAAATGGTTGCAGAAGCTATAGGCGTCAAGTCCGTAAAGAATACACGCGAGAACCTAAGAGCAGCAGCGCTGAAGCTCTTTGCGGCACATTATCCAAAATATTTTTTATAAAAGCACCTATAAACACCATAAAACACCTTGAATAGCTCTATGAAACGTGCTACAGTAAAACTAAGAAGGCAGGCGGAACGAGTTCGGCTTATTCGAATTCCCTTCCGAGCGGCTCCATCCGGTATGCGGAACCGCTCGTTGCTTCCGCCTCTTGTCTTCTGTCATGTCTCTTTCGGTATGATCTGCGGACGTCTCAGCAGCGTCCGCTCAATGGCAGAGTAGAGCACCGGTAGCTCGCAAGGCTCATAACCTTGAGGCAGTTGGTTCGATTCCAACCTCTGCAACCAATGAGCCATACAGATCAAAAGGCTGCTACTTGCGATGAGCTGTATTCAAGTGAGTAGGGCGAGGTGTACGTTCTTCAGGGGATAATGTGACAGTACAAACTCCGATATACGCATAATGACTTACTGTGACAGCTCGGAAAGACGGCACAACAACGCAGTCATAGGAATGTCCGAGTTCACAGCTCGGGACTGCGGCTTTTAGTCTTTTACAAGAGTGCGAATCACCACCAGCACTCGGAATTTCAACAACTGTTCGAGTGAAAGAACAACCCACAAGCCGCTTCGGCGGCTATGCAGAAATCGCATAATAGCCATTGCAGCTTGGCTCATCTTACGGTGAAAGCCTCCGGGTGAGGGAAGCTCGTACTTATATGGATCAAGTACGTGTCAGTGCAAGTCTGACTTTCTGCACCAAAGTGCTGAATGCACTAATGGATTTTCACACCTTTCGCCGCCGTGCAACAGTGCGGCGGCAGAACTGCAACAAAAGATATGTTATCAAAAATATGTTCGCGTTGTGGCAAGAGAGTTCAAGCAGGCACAGCCTGCCAATGCTATAAGCGTGACAGAGACAATCCGCTCGGCGCATATAATGCAGAGATAAAAAAATTTTATCTTACAAAAGAATGGGAAAAAGCAAGAAACAAGTGTATTTCTACTTGTTTTGGGCTTGATTTAATAAGCGTTTTTTGCGAGCAAAAAATAGAATATGGATTCACGGTACATCATATCGTACCGCTGATTAACGACTACCGACTGCGATTACAGCAAAGTAATCTGATATATCTTACCGAGGCTCACCACAGAGCCG
>OMYH01000005.1 GCA_900315255.1 uncultured Eubacteriales bacterium
TCTGCGCAGCAGAAGCACCGATCGAGCCGGCAGGCGAGACTAAAGATGCAAGCAAATTTGGTGCTCAGTCCGCATGACGTGATTTATTCAGTGGTTCCTAAATTAAAAACAGATTAAAATTTATTAATAAAATAATAAAATCTACAAAAATATATTGTTAACGCTGTTTAAATATGGTATAATCATTCTGTGAAGGTATTTTTAAGGAGATGAAAATTATGGGGAACAGCCTGCTTAATACATCGGTTAAAAGCTCGGACGGCCGTCTGACAAAGAAAGTCAGGGTCACCTTCAATGCCCCCGTAACGCTGACTTTTGTTATCGTATGCTTTTTGGCGCTGATACTCAATATTCTTACGCACGGCTTCACAAACCGTCTGCTGTTCAGCGTTTATCGCTCGTCGCTTTTCAGTCCGTTTACATATATCAGATTTTTCGGTCATGCGATAGGTCACGCCGATTGGGCGCACCTGCTCGGAAATATGATGACTATTCTCATACTCGGACCTCTGCTTGAAGAAAAGTACGGTTCTTTCTCAATGCTTGTTGTGATGGCTTCGACAGCATTTGTTACGGGCGTTGCAAGCTTCATTCTTTTTCCCGGTATACAGCTTCTCGGCGCAAGCGGGATCGTTTTTGCCATGATACTGCTTTCGTCTTTTACGAGTATGCGTGAGGGTGAGATTCCGCTTACATTCATTCTGGTAGCGCTGATGTATCTGGGCGAACAGGTGTACTACGGAGTGGCGCTGCAGGATAATATTTCCAACACTTCTCATATAATCGGCGGCATCTGCGGAGCGGCGTTCGGATATATGATGAACAGGGCTAAGCCGTCGGCGCAGCTGAAAACAACGGGGAATACCGGCAGCGGCAATAATACATACTACTGATAAGGTAAGATGTAGGGTGAAATTGAATAATGTTTGGATATAAAAAGCTCGGGCGGCCTGAAGATTATTTTCTTCCGCTCGACAAAAGACAGGAGAAATCGGTATTCTTTTGCAGAATATCGGGATACAGCAAAGAGATAGATGATTTTATTTTGAAATATTACAATGCCGCTCTCCACAACGGTGTGGTGATAGAAGACGGTATACCGAACCCTACGGGAGATAATTTGTCGTTTTTTAACGATATGATGGGGCAGCAGTTTTTCCTTGACAGAGAGTTCATCGAAAAAGCAGCGGCAAGATGGCTGCCCGCAATGAAGGTGCAGCCGAGGAATGACCTTGCCGAAGCGTTGTACCGCGCGCTGTTTTCGCTCAAAAAAATGGGTAAGAACGATAACGTCGTGAAGAATGCATACATCAAGTTCATGTGCTGGCTGTATTACCGCTTCGAGGGAGTGGTGAACAGGCTCGGTGACAACGATGTTCCGAAGATACTCTACGAGGGAAATATCGGAAGATACGAGTTCCTTATGCTCACGGTGCTAAGCTGCACAGGCTGCGATATAGTGCTGCTTCTGAGCCGCGGCGAAGAGGACTACCTTAAAACGGATACGAGAGGAACGTTATCCGATAAGCTCGAACTGCCCGGCATGGAGCCGTTTCCCGAAGGGTACGGCATAGCGATGTTAAAGGAAAAGCAGCGTAAGGCAGACGCTCTCCGAAGGCTCTACGGCGAGCCGCCCACAGTCAGACGCTGCACAAATGCGTGGCTTGAGGGCAATATAATGGAGGACATCAAAAAGCCCCCCGTAACAAGAGGAAAAGACCCGAATTTGTTCTATAATGCCTTTTGCAGGATAAACGGCGCCGAGGATAAGGTGACATATGAAAACGAGCTGTACCGGTTTTATCTTGAGATCAAAAACGGCGGCAGGACATTTTGTATTGTGGAGAAGGAAATAACGATCCCGACCGCCGAGGAGATAGCGCGTATCAACAAGAGGAATTATGCTTCAAAAGAAGACATGATAAGAGATCTCAGCGGACGTGTCAGGTGTCCGTTCAACGAGCAGCTTGAAAGGCTGATAAGGACGGCGTTCGTCGATATTGTGCTTGAGATGAGCGGCAGCGGCAGCATGAGCCTGAGCAAGCTCACAGGCAAGGCGGTATATATATTGTGCTGGCTGCTGCGTTATTTTGATATATTATTCAACAACTGGCGTATGCCGTTTGTTTCGCTTTTTATTTATCTCGGCGGCTGCCGTACCGATAACGAAGCTTATTTTCTGAAGTTTCTAAGCAGACTTCCGTGCGATGTGCTGGTGCTTGTTCCGAATCTCAATATTCGCTGCGAGCTTACGGATAAGCTGCTGTATGAAGAGAATAATACACAGTCGCTCAACCTTGAAACATTCCCGACCGAAAGCGGCGGTATCCGCATGGCAACGGTTGCCTATCATGCCGAGCGTGAGCTTGACGAGATTATGTATAAGGATTCGGGAATGTACAGGAATTTCCAGTATTCCAAGGCAAATGCAGTAACGCTGCGGACGATGTATGAGGAGATAGAGATACTCTGGGATCAGGAGATGAGGTTCCGCCCGAATTTCAGTACAGTGGATAATATCGTCAATATGCCCGTCATTTTTGCAAAGGTATCGGGTGTAAAGGACGGCGATATCGCAAAATACTGGCAGAGCGTGAGATCGCTTATCAATGAGGATACTCTTGTGATAACATCTGCTCCGTATATAGATTACAGCGTGAGGACCATACCCGGGATAAACACTACCGAGTGCTTTAAGAACGGAAAAGTACAGAAAAACAAGATCTACAGCAGCGGCAGCTATAAATACGGTATGTTAAGACCCGAAACGCAGGAGTATATACTCGACAAGCTCCAGATACTGATAGATTCACGCATAATTGCCGGAACATTTGCAGACGGAACGGAGTATAACATCGTTTCGCAGATACTGAATATGCCCACAGAGATAGTGAGATTGATACAGAAGTTTGACTTTACAAAACGAAACCCTAAGGTGATATACATCAACACCACAGAAAGACCGATATCGCCTGCGGACGCCACCTTGATGGCATTTTTGAATGTGATAGGATTCGATGTGCTGTTCTTCGTTCCTACGGGATACCAGACGATAGAGAGGTATTTCACAAAGCCCGTAGTAGACGAGCATCAGATCGGTGACTATATGTATGATCTGCAGGTGCCGAATTTCGGTATACCCTCGGGCGCTACCGGAAGACCTGCAAAGAAAACATGGATAGAAAAAATATTTAAGAAAGGGAAGTAGGGAAGAGTTATGGGAATTGATTTTAACAAAACTCCGGTACAGCCTCAGAAAGCTGAAAAGGACCTGTCTGTTATCGATATTACGCCCGAAGAACCAAAGCAGGAGTTCAATATCGTGGCGCAGCGAGAAACCTGGAACACTCAGCTTGTAGGCTCAAAGGAAGTTGACGATATCGTAAGTCAGATCGACCTCGGGAATGCAAACAGTATCGTGACCTTCGGCGCAGACGCTGCAAATGCGATCTCCAAGGCGTCGGACGTTGTGCTGAAAAATGTGAACCTCTCTCAGCTTGACGACGCAAGCGAAATGCTCGGCACGCTCGCAAGGATCATGAGCGTGTTCGATATTGACGAGATCAAGGATAATCCGGGATTTTTCGACAAGCTTTTCGGCAATCAGAAAAAGAGGATCGAAAAGATACTCGGAAAGTATAACAATATGGGCGAGCAGGTGGACAAGATATATGTTCAGCTCAAAACATATGAGTCGGAGATCAATCAGGCAAACAAGAACCTTGAGGCTATGTTCAATGCGAATGTAGAATACTATCATCAGCTTGTAAAGTATATCCTTGCGGCGGAACAGGGCTGCAGGGAGATCGAGGGTTACATCGAAAAGAGAAAGAAGGATCTCTCCGACACGGGCGACACGGCTATTCAGTTTGAGATACAGTCCTGCGAGCAGGCTCTCGCTATGCTTGAGCAGAGAACGCATGACCTCAGGACAGCCGAAAGCGTAGCTATGCAGTCGGTGCCGCTGATAAAAACGATGGAATACAGCAATCTGAATCTTATCAGGAAGATCGACTCTGCGTTTATCATAACGCTGCCTATATTCAAACAGACTCTTGCACAGGCTATCATGCTTAAACGTCAGAGAATACAGGCAGACGCAATAGCGGCTCTCGACGAAAAGACCAATGAAATGCTGATCAAGAATGCGCAGAATGCCGTTGAACAGTCGAAGCTCATCACACAGCTTTCAACGGGCAGCTCCATCAAGATAGAAACACTCGAAACCACCTGGAGAACCATCATGGACGGTATTCAGGAAACACAGGCAATCCAGGCAGATGCAAGAAAGCAGCGTGCCGATGCAAAGGTAAGGCTTGAACAGATCAAAGATGATTTCTACAAGAATTACCATATACCAAACTAACATCAACATTATTAAAAACGGGAGGAAATTATTATGGCAATCAATCTTTCAAAGGGACAAAAGGTGGATCTTACAAAGGGTAATCCGAGTCTTAAGCAGCTCATGGTAGGTCTTGGCTGGGACGTTAACGCTTTTGACGGCGGCTATGACTTCGACCTCGACGCCTCTGCCTTTGTACTTGGCGCAAACGGTCTTTGTCCCACGGATAAGGATTTCATCTTCTACGGCAACCTCAAGCACTCAAGCGGCGCTGTTGAGCATATGGGCGACAACCTCACCGGCTCGGGCGACGGCGACGACGAGCAGATCATGGTTGATCTCTCCAAGATCCCCGCTAACATCGAGAGAGTAGCGTTCACAGTTACTATCTATGACGCAGAATTAAGACGCCAGAACTTCGGTCAGGTTTCCAACGCCTATATCCGTATAGTAGATATGGTTACAGGTCAGGAGATCATTCACTATGATCTCGGAGAGGACTTCTCTATCGAAACAGCTATAGTTGTAGGTGAGATCTACAAGCGTGACGGCAACTGGAAGTTCAACGCTATCGGCAGCGGTTTCCAGGGCGGCCTTGCAGCTCTTTGCGGTCATTACGGCATAGAAGTAGCCTGATCAGTAGATAAGGAGAGCATTGTCCGTGCTATGTGTGCGGACAATGCGTTGAATTGATATATAATTGGGAGGCCTTTATAATGACGGTCAATTTGGCTAAGGGTCAGAAGGTGAGTCTTACAAAAGACAGTCCTGAAATAAAGCGTCTTGTTGTATGCATGGGCTGGGACGTGAACACCTATGATACAAGAGAGATCTTCGACCTCGACGCATCTGCTTTTATGCTTGGAGCTAACGGCAAGGTGGCGGATTCGAGAGATTTCGTGTTTTACGGCAATCTGGCTCACAGCTCGGGAGCAGTGGTTCACAGAAGCGATATTCCCACAAACAGCGGCGACGACGCACAGATAATAGTAGATCTTCAGCTTATGCCGGATAATATTCTTCGGATAGCATTTTCGGCTACGATCTATGACGCCGAGGACAGGGGACAGGGCTTCGGACAGGTAAGCAACGCCTATATTCGCATTATAGACGAACAGACCGGTACAGAGCTGATGAGGTACAATGTTTCGGAGCGATTCTCGCGTGAAACGGCGCTCGTGTTCGGAGAATTGTACAAAAACAACAGCGAATGGAAATTCAATGCGATCGGCAACGGTTATCAGGGCAATCTTGCGGCGCTTTGTGACCGGTACGGAGTAGAAGTTGGTTAAACAGGAGTGATATAAATGTCAGTAAATTTGCAAAAAGGACAAAAGGTCAGCCTTTCTAAAGTAGGTCTTACAGCAGGAGCAGGAGGCGGACTTTCAAATATCGTAGTAGGACTCGGCTGGGACGAGGCAAAGCAGGCAGGCGGCGGACTTTTCGGCGGACTTTTCGGACGCAGCCGGGATTTTGACTGCGACGCATCTGCAATCCTTTTGAGAAACGGCAGACTTGTCAACAAGACAGATGTAGTGTACTTTAACAATCTGCAGCACTTCACGGGAGCAGTCAAGCATATGGGAGATAACCTCACAGGCGGCGGCGACGGCGACGACGAGCAGATCTTTATCGACCTCAACAGAATACCTGCGGAGTATGACAGGATCGTTATCGTTGTAACTATCTATCAGGCATATGCACGAAATCAGCATTTCGGCATGATAAACAACGCATTCATCAGACTTGTCAATATGTCCAACGGACAGGAAATGCTCAGGTATAACCTTACCGAGAATTACAGCGGCATGACCGCTATGGTATTCGGCGAGATATACAGACATAACGGCGAATGGAAGTTCAATGCCATAGGCTCGGGAACCAAAGATGGTTCGATAGGCGACCTGGCGCAGAAGTACACATAATCGTTTGATCATAATCGTACACGGGAGAAGCGTGAACTGCGTTTCTCCTTACTGTACGTAATTGATATATTTTATTATTTATATACAGGGGGTATTTTTAGTGAAATACAACGGACTAACCGACAAGGAAGTCGAACAGTCGAGAGAACAGTACGGCTCCAATGTCATTCCCGATTCCGAACCGACGACATTCTGGGCGGAATTTCTGGAAACTTTCGGCGATCCTATGATCAAGATATTGCTCGTTATTGCGGCGATCATGATCGTTATGTTCTGCTTCGGCAAGGCTGCCATCTATGAGCCGATAGGTACTATTGTCGCTATATTGGTTGTTGCAACCGTATCCGCAAAGACGGGCGTTGCAAGCGACACAAAGTACAGAGAGCTTAAAGACAGCACCGAGAAGGACAAATGTAAGGTATACCGCAACGGACTTGTTACAGTTATCGATATAGACGATGTAGTAACAGGTGATAAGGTGCTTTTACAGTCGGGCGACAAGATCCCTGCCGACGGTATTCTTATCGACGGTCATCTTAAAGTCGATAACTCTGCGCTCAACGGAGAAGCGGAAGAATGTAAGAAGACCGCTGCCGAAGAAGCAGTTAAGTTCCCCGAGGATATTACGGGCGATACGTTTGTTGATAAGCACTCGCTTTTCAGAGGCGCTGTTGTATTTGACGGCGAGGGTGTTCTTGACGTTAAAAAGGTCGGTCTTAAGACCATGATGGGCAAGATGGCTGAAGAAATGCAGGAGGACGAGCCTGATTCACCGCTTAAGGTAAAGCTTTCAAAGCTTGCAGGTCAGATCTCCACATTCGGTTACATCGGTGCGGCAGTAATCACATTACTTTATATTGCATACTTTATTTTCTTCCAGCCGACTGCAGACGGACTTACAGGTCCTGCAGCATTCTTCGGTCAGGATATAGGCGTGATCGTCCAGAAATTTGTTGACGCAGTATCGCTTGCGGTAGTTATCATAGTATGCGCAGTTCCCGAGGGACTTCCGCTCATGATCTCGCTCGTGCTTATGCAGAATACAAGCAAGATGCTCGACCACAACGTACTTGTCCGTAAGGCAGAGGGCATTGAAACAGCAGGCTCGCTCAACATTCTGTTCAGCGATAAAACAGGTACTATTACAAAGGGTAAGCTCGAGGTCGTAGAGTTCTTCACAGCAGACGGAAAGTCGATCCCGATCGCAGACCTCAGCAAATCAAGCAAGGTAAAGGGACTTGTTGATCTTGCTATCGGCAAGAATACACAGTCACTCTTCGATGACAAGCACAAGGTCATCGGCGGTAACGCTACAGATCAGGCTTTGATGAAGTTCATAGGTGAAGAAACCTTCAATGCACTTGCTCAGAACAAAGAGTATGCAGTTGGTGAAAGCCAGGGCTTTAACTCAACAAATAAGTTCAGTCAGGCAAGGATCGACAGCCTCGGAAAGACATTCTACAAGGGCGCTCCCGAAAGACTGCTTGCGGCGGCTAAGTCCTATCTCGATAAGGACGGTAATGTCAAGACGCTTGACAAGGCTGTTCTTGACAAGAAGATCGATGAGCTTGCAGAGCGTGCAATGCGTGTGCTTGCGTTCGGTTATTCCGAGAAGAAGCTTACAGAGAATAAGATCAATGACGACATAGTTATAGTAGGTCTTGTAGGTATTCGTGACGAGGTTCGCCCCGAGGCCAAGGACGCTATCGCAGAAGTACAGCAGGCAGGTATTCAGGTTGTTATGATAACAGGTGACCGCCTTGAAACAGCCGTAGCTATTGCAAAAGATGCGGGTCTTCTCAAAGCAGATACAGACGTAGCCCTCTCATCTGCACAGCTTAATCAGATGAGCGATGACGAGGTCAAGAAGGTTATCCCGAACATCAGGGTTATCGCAAGAGCGCTCCCGACAGATAAGTCAAGAATGGTACGCCTTTGCCAGGATATGAATCTCGTTGTAGGTATGACAGGCGACGGCGTAAACGATACTCCCGCACTCAAGCGTGCTGATGTAGGCTTTGCTATGGGCAGCGGTACGGAGGCTGCCAAGGAAGCAGGTAAGATAGTAATTCTTGATGATAACTTCAAGTCTATCAAGGACGCTATCTGGTACGGCAGAACGATCTATCACAATATCCTTAAATTCTGTAAGTTCCAGCTTGTTATCAACGTAGCGGCTGTAGTAGTCAGCGCTATTGCACCGTTCTTCGGCATTGAAGAGCCGCTCAAGGTCACACACCTTCTGTTTGTAAACCTCGTTATGGACAGTTTGGGAGCAATCATGCTCGGAAACGAACCCGCACTCAAGAAGTATATGCTCGAGAAGCCCAGAAGACGTGACGAGAGTATTATCAGCAAGGCGATGTTCGCTCAGATCATCACTATGGGCGCATGGCTCACAGGCATCAGCTTCCTGTTTCTCAAGCTGCCGTTCTTCACACAGTTCTTTACAAATACATTGGCTCAGTATACCGACAAAGAACTCGAAGTTCTTAATCTCGGCGTTGATAAGATGCCCAACGACATTATGCTTACGGGTTACTTCGTTCTCTTTATCCTTTCGGCTCTTGCCAACGGATTCAATGTTCGTGACAACGGCTTCGGCATATTCAAGGGACTCGGAGAGAACAAGAATTTCCTCAAGGTTATGTTTACCATAATCGCAATTCAGGCACTTATTGTGAACTGCGCTCTCATTCCGCTTGCGCCGTTCAAGTTTATCGGCAATATGTTCAGCTGCGTACCGTTCGGTATTACCGGCTGGTGTGTAGTGATCGTCCTTGCTCTGACTATGATCCCTGTCGATCTTATCAGAAAGGCAGTTATCGGCGCAGGAAAAGAAGAAGAAGCTTCGGTTGAAGAAACTGAAGAATAATCAATAAAAAATAACATTAACGGCTCGGTGCGAAAGTATCGGGTCGTTTTTGTAATATTGATGTTGCAAAGTTTACATTTCTGTAGTATAATATCATGTACAGAGAATTTACGGAAAGGTCAGATGTGATATGTTTGGAAGTGTAAAAATAAGAAGAGCCGTTTCTCTATGCTTGTGTATGGTTCTGTGTGTGACGGCAGTTCTCTGCGGCTGTCGGAACAATATTCTTATTAAAGAGGATACCCCCGATGAACCGCAGTCCGAAATACTTCATATTATTGCGTCTGCCTTTGCGCCTTATGACTTTTGCAGACAGATAGCAGGGGAAAAGGCGGAGGTCGATATCCTGATAGGTCCGGGCGAGGACAGCCACAGTTATACCCCAACTAAAGAAGATCTTGAAAAAATAAAATCTGCCGATGTGTTTATATATACGGGTACGGAGAATATGCTTGACGATATGCTTGCTACGCCCGATAATGCTGACCGAAGAGCGATAGATATATCAAGCCTGTTTACACTATCGGAGAACGGCATACCCGAGGATATGAAGGACTCGTTTGAAACGGACGATATAGCCGTACGTCATCCGAAGTATGACGAACACGTCTGGACGTCTATCGATAATGCGCAGGTGATATGTCAGGAAATAACCGATGTGCTGTGTGATATAGACGAGGAGAACAGCGCTTATTACATAGGCAACTGCGAGATGTATTTGTCGGAGCTGTCATCGCTTAAAAGGAGTATCCGCAGACAAGTGCAGTCTTCCAAGAGGAAAACGTTGATCATGGCAGGCAGAAACTCAATGAGATATTTTGCGGAGGAATTCGGACTGGAGGTCTATGCCGCATATCCCGACTGCACCGCACCATACGGAACATATCCCGAGGCGATTGCTTTTTTAGAAAATAAAGCCTTACACGAAGAGATCCCCGCAGTGTTTTATGACGAGCCGGGCGATGACTCTGCTGCGAAAAAAATCACCGACGGCACGGATAAAAAGATTTTTAAATTCTATTCCTGTCATAATATTTCGATGGAGGATTATATCAATAATGTGACTTATATCGAGCTTATGACGAGGAATGCTCAGTCGCTCGAAACAGCGTTGAATTGATGAAATAATTCTTTTTCTCACTTGACAAAAATCATTGGTTGTGCTAACATATAAAGAATTAAAGAACAGATTATATCAGAAAAAGAGGAGTGTTTGATTATGGCATTTTATTTTGAAGAACCTTCACGTACATTTGGTGAGTATCTCTTAGTTCCGGGCTATTCGTCGAGCAAGTGTATCCCTTCCTCGGTAAGCCTTAAAACTCCGCTCGTGAAGTATAAAAAAGGTGAAAAATCCGCTATTGAAATGAATATCCCTATGGTGAGCGCTATCATGCAGTCTGTATCAAACGATACTATGGCGATTGCACTTGCAAAAGAGGGCGGTGTTTCCTTTATTTACGGCTCTCAGACCGTTGAAGAAGAAGCGGCAATGGTTGCACGCGTAAAGAATTACAAGAAAGGGTTCATTACATCAACATCAAATACAACACCGGACAACACCCTTGCAGATATAATCGTACTAAAAGAGATTACAGGTCATTCCACTGTTGCGGTAACAGATGACGGTACGGCTCACGGCAAGCTGCTCGGCATCGTAAGCAGCAGAGATTACAGAGTAAGCAGAATGGATCCCGCAACAAAGGTAAAGGAATTCATGACTCCGCTCTATAAGCTCGTTACAGCTCCTGCCACAACTACGCTTAAGGAGGCAAACGACATCATCTGGGATCACAAGCTCAACAGCCTGCCGCTTGTTGACGAGGACGGCAGACTCGCTTACATAGTATTCAGAAAGGACTATGACTCGCATAAGGAAAACGTCAACGAGCTTCTCGATTCTCACAAGAGCTATATCGTAGGCGCAGGCATCAACACCCGTGACTACGCAGAGAGAGTTCCCGCACTGCTCAACGCAGGTGCAGACGTGCTTTGTATAGATTCTTCGGAGGGATTCTCCGAGTGGCAGAAACTCACGATAGAATGGATCAGAAAGAACTATGGCGACGGCGTTAAGGTCGGAGCAGGAAACGTAGTAGACAGAGACGGATTCAGATTCCTTGCAGAGTGCGGCGCAGACTTCATCAAGGTCGGTATCGGCGGCGGATCGATCTGTATCACAAGAGAAACAAAGGGTATCGGCAGAGGTCAGGCAACGGCTCTTATCGAGGTTTGCAAGGCTCGTGACGAGTACTTTGAAGAAACAGGCGTTTATATTCCCGTATGCTCGGACGGCGGTATCGTGCACGATTATCATATTACTCTTGCTTTGGCTATGGGCGCAGATTTCGTAATGCTCGGAAGGTATTTCTCACGCTTTGACGAAAGCCCGACAGAGAAGCTCAGGATCAACGGCAGCTATGTCAAGGAGTATTGGGGCGAAGGCTCGAACAGAGCAAGAAACTGGCAGAGATATGATCTCGGCGGCGACAAGAAGCTCTCGTTTGAAGAGGGCGTTGACAGCTATGTTCCCTATGCAGGCGCACTCAAGGACGGCGTTGCGATCACTACATATAAAATAAAATCCACTATGTGCAACTGCGGTTCATTGTCTATTCCCGAATTCAGGGAAAAGGCTAAGCTCACACTCGTTTCGTCAACAAGTATCGTTGAAGGCGGAAGCCACGACGTTATCGTGAAAAACAGCGTATACAATAATCAGTGATAAATCGTATTTGATTTTAATGCGTCATAAGGAGGTAAGACGGCTTCCTTATGACGTTTCTTTTTTTATATACAGTATGCATTTTTTGTAATGAAATGAATAAATTATTAAAACGGATAATAGAATAATATAATTATTTTGATGTAAATAACATTTGATATATATAAAAAGTGATTGCAAAGTGAAGTTTATCCACATAAAGTGCTATAAATACGTTATAAAATTGCATTTTCAAAATTTTTTGTTTCTTTTTTGTATAAATTTCTCAAATCCACCTTTACAACGTTCCGTTTTTGTTTTATAATTACTATAAGTCTAATTATGTGTAACAGTAATTCTGATTTTTTGTATAACACAGTCACAGAAAGGTTGGATATAGAAATGAGTATTGAAAAAGCAAAAGCAGAGCTTGAAAATACAAGTGCTTTCAAGCGTCTGGAATCTCTCTTCGATGAGGGAACGTTTTCGCAGATTGCTCCTTTCACGAAGTCGGGCGACGGCTATGCTGAGGCTGCGGCAGGATACGGAGAGGTGAACGGCTGTCCTGTGTATGCTTTTGCACAGAACAGTGATATATGCGGCGGCGCTATGTCAAAGGCACAGGCAGCAAAGCTTGTAAAGCTGTATGACCTTGCGCTCAAAACAGGAACACCCGTGATCGGGCTTTATGATTCGATAGGCGCAAGAATAAATGAAGGTATAGAGATGATGACAGCCTACGGCGAGGTTCTCAATCACAGCGGAAAGCTTGCAGGCGTAGTTCCTCAGATATCCGTTATTCTCGGTCCCTGTCAGGGCACGGCAGCACTGCTTGCAGGATGCGCAGATTTTATAATCATGAGTGAAAGCGGCAAGCTGACCGTTAAGACAAACGGCGAGGGCGGAAGCGCTGAGTCGAACAAAAAGCACGGTGTTTCGGCAATAAGTGCAAAGGACGAATTTGCAGCGATCGAAGCAGCGAAAAATCTGATCGAGCTTTTGCCGCAGAATAATCTTTCCGAATCATATTCGACCGATGAGATACCGCCTATATCCGATGGCAGCGTGATCTCGGATTTTACCGACGGAGGAAGCTTTGTCGAGCTGTTTGAGGGATATGCAGACGCCGCATCGGTAGGATTCGCAAAAATAGAGGGCGATACCGTAGGAATTGTGAAAACAAACGGTGAGGTGCTTGACCGCCGCGCGTGCGAGAAATGCTCAAAGATAATCAGATTCTGTGACGCTTATTCGATACCCGTAATTACCCTTGCCGACGCAAAGGGATTTGAATGTATTAAGGCAGCGGTAAAGATGACAGCAGCCTATGCCGAGGCGACAACGGCTAAGATAACCGTTGTAACAGGAGAGGCATACGGAGCCTTCTATATGGCTTGTGCAGGTACCGGCGCTGCGTCCGATCTCACGATCGCTCTCGACAGTGCAAGTGTATCGCCCATCGCTCCGGAAGCAGGTATTATTATAATGGAGCCGCAGAAGCTCAAAACGAACGCAGACGGCAGGAAGAAGGCCGTAGAGGAATACAAAGCAAACGAATGCTCGGCTATGCGTGCAGCAGAAATGGGACATATAGATAATGTAACGACAAAAACAGAATTGCGAAACGTGCTTTCATCGGCGCTCGATATGCTTTCGGGCAAGAGAGAAACTACTCTGCCGAAGAAACACAGCACGATCTAAACGAATATAACCGGAAAGGAAGAATATATTATGAGAAATTTAAAAGTAACCGTAAACGGCGTAGTGTATGACGTACAGGTCGAAGAAACAGGTGCATCTGCTCCGGCAGCTCCGGCATCGTCTGCTCCGGCACCGGCACCGGCGGCAGCTCCTGCAAAGGCTGCGGCTCCTGCGGCAGCGCCTGCAGGCTCGGTACAGATCACTATCCCTATGCCGGGTACAATAGTAAGCGTAAACGTAACCCCCGGACAGAGCGTAAAGAAGGGCGATGTTTTGGTCGTATTCGAGGCTATGAAGATGGAAAACGATATTCAGGCTCCGCAGGACGGCAAGGTTGCTTCTGTACTTTGCGTGAAGGGCGAGAACAAAGATTCCGGCGCAGTTCTTCTCACATTGGAATGATAATACAGTATTCAGTTTGAGAAAGGAATGTAAGATATGGCTAAAGAAAAGCTTGGCAAAGACAAAGCCGCAAAAGCAAATACGGTAAAAGCTGCGGTACCGTCGAAAAACGCTCCAAAGGCTAAAAAGATAGGAATTACAGAAACGATACTCAGAGACGCCCATCAGTCGCTGATCGCAACAAGAATGACGATAGATGAAATGCTGCCGATCCTTCCTGCGCTCGATAAGATTGGTTTCCACTCGCTTGAGTGCTGGGGCGGAGCAACGTTTGATGCGTGCCTGCGGTTTCTTGACGAAGATCCGTGGGAAAGACTCAGGATTATCCGCAAGAATTGTCCGAACACAAAGCTTCAGATGCTTTTCAGAGGACAGAATATGCTCGGCTATCGTCACTATGCAGACGATGTGCTTGAATACTTCGTTCAGAAGAGTGTAGCGAACGGTATAGATATAATCCGTATCTTCGACGCACTTAATGATATAGACAACCTGAAAACCGCAGTTAAGGCAGCAAAGAAAGAGGGCGCTCATGCTCAGATAGCAATGTCATATACGACAGGCCCTGTGTTTGATACGCAGTATTATGTGGATTATGCAAAAAGGATCGCCGATATAGGCGCAGACTCGATCTGCATCAAGGATATGGCTGCACTGCTTACTCCTTACAGAACCGAAGAACTTGTTAAGGCTATCAAATCCGCTGTTGATCTGCCTGTCCAGATACATACTCACTATACGTCGGGTCTTGCGTCTATGTGCCTTATGAAGGCTGTCGAAGCAGGCGCAGACGTTATTGATACCGCTATGTCGCCGCTGGCGCTCGGTACATCTCATGCGCCTACGGAATCTATGGTTGCTGCATTGAAGGAAACTCCATATGACACGGGTCTTGACCTGGTTGCATTGACGGAGATAAGAGATTACTTTATGACGTTGAGGAAGAAGTACCTCGACAGCGGTCTGCTTGACCCCAAGATGCTCGCTGTTGACGCAAATGCGCTCATCTATCAGGTACCGGGCGGAATGCTTTCGAATCTCCTGTCACAGCTCAAGCAGATGGGCAAGGAAGATCAGCTCGAGGAGGTACTCAAGGAAGTTCCCCGTGTAAGAAAAGACGCAGGTTATCCGCCTCTTGTAACTCCGTCGTCACAGATCGTCGGCACGCAGGCGGTGAGCAATGTAATCTTCGGAGAGAGATACAAGAATGTTAACGGACAGTTCAAGGATCTTGTTCAGGGCAAGTACGGCAAGACTCCCGTACCGATAGACGAGAAATTCAGAAAGCAGATCATCGGTGACGAGAAGCCTGTGACCTGCCGCCCGGCAGACCTTCTTGAACCCGAGCTTGATAAGCTCAGAAAGGAATGCGAGGAATGGTGTGAGCAGGAGGAGGATGTTCTCTCCTACGCACAGTTCGACCGTGTTGCGATCAAGTTCTTCGAGAAGCGCCGCAATAAGCAGGCGGGGATCGATGCAGAGAACTATGATGCGAAAAACAAGGTTCATCCTATCTGATCATATAAATTCAGTTGGAAACGATAGGCAGTCTGCCTTGAGGTCAGGCATTTGCAGGTAAGGCTGTCATTTGGGTTTATGTTACTATCATCTGACATCACGTCCGGTATGGACTTGATAAATCAAGAAATATAATTTCATCTGCAGAGGAAGTTATACAATGGAAGAACAAGGAAAAATGAATCTTCCCGATGAGGCGCAGAAAGAGAATGCCGAAAATCCGTCGGCTCAGCAGTCGTCTCAGCATACGGAAGGAGTTGCGGGGATGAGTTCCCCGAGCGGAAGGCAGGATACAGGGCAGCCGCCATACGGATATGCCCAGGCTCCAAATGCCTACGGAGCAGTTCCGAGAGCTCCTCAGTACGGGTATCCTGCAGCACCCGGCGTTGCTTATCCGCAGACGCCCTATCAGGCAGGTTATCCGCAGTATCCCCAGCAGGCACAGCCATATCGCCCCCAAGGGGCAGGTGCGTATCCTGCGCAAACGGCCGCAAGACCTTACGGAGGATTTCAGCAGAATGCTGCCGGAACAGGTCCCGGTCAATATAATTACAAAGCAAGTATGCAGCAGCATAATCAGGGCTCGTCATACACGGGCGCAGGTCCGGGACAGTATGATTTCAGAGTCGCTGCCGCAAATGCTTCTCAGAAATCACAGTCATCAACTGTAGTACCGTCCCAGCCCGCAGCAGCGCCGCAGGCAGGTCAGCCTTACGGCTACGGTAACTATCAGCAGCAGTACCCCGCTTATCCCAAACCGCAGGGTGCAGGCTACGGATATTATCCCCAGGCTCAGCAGCAGTACGGTTATCCGTCACAATTCGGTGCTGTTCCTCCGGGACAGTCTTTTATCCAGTTTAACCCGCAGTACGGTTACGGCGGCAATATGTACAATCAGCAGCGCCCAAATCAGCCGGGCGGTTATCCTGCTGCGCAGGGAGGACATTCGGGTCCGCCTGCTAATCTCTCGAAGCCCGGCGTACCGAAGGCTGAAAAACCTGTCGAAGAAAAACCGGCAGAAAAGCCTGTTAAGGAAACACCAAAACCCGAGCAGCCCGAGAAGAAACCCGAAGCTGCAGCCGTAAAGGAAGAGGTCGTTGAGGAGATCATCACAGAGAACGGCAAGAAAAAGAAAATTGTCAGAAAAGTTGTGAAGAGAATGCCTTCCGTAAGGGAAGACATTCCGACAGCAAAAGCTGCACCCCGTGTCGTACGGGAGCAGGTCAAGGAGATCAAGGAGCGCACGGGCGAAGAGCCTATTGTGGTCATGAAGTCCAAGCAGGGCAAAAAGAAAGTCAGCAAGGAGGGCGTTTATGAACCATCTTTGAAGGACATGATCTTCGGACCGCCAAAGAAAGACAACACCAACAAGGATGCTGATCTGTTTGAGTGGAAGTGTCCCGAATGCGGTAACGTAAATGCAGACTATGTTTCTACCTGCAAATGCGGCTGTACTCAGAGAAGAGCGCAGAATATCGCAAAGGGAAGAATACCGAAGAAGGATCAGAAGAATAAGGGCAATGCACCTGTAAAACAACAGGAAGCACAGCCCGAGATCATCAAAAACGAAAAACAGGCTATACCGGAGGTGAGCCGTGACCAGCTTATCACGCCTGAAGATATGTTCAAATTTGATCAGCCAAATCAGACGGACGAAACTGTGAACGAGAGTACGGAATCAACAACAGAGTTTATTCCTGCCGAACCCAGACCCGAGGAGCCGAAGGATGAATTCGATCCGGAGATGCCCGAGAAGGTTGAACTTACCGAAGAAGAAATACAGGCGCAGATCGATGAATTTATGCAGGCTCCGATTCAGGTGTGGCGTCCGAAAACAACGTCGGGTTCAGATAAAAACGCAAAGACCGAGATCTTTGTAATGGGTAATCGTGAAGAAGAAAAGGAACAGGCAGACGATAAGCAGTCTGACGAAAAAAAGCCCGAGGAGAAAAAGTCGGAGGATAAGAAAGCAGACGGAAAGCCGGCCGAAAAGTCTGTGGTATCCGACAAAAGGGAAGCAAAAGCACCGGAAAAGGCAGAGCAAAAAAAGCCCGTGCCGCCGGTTATCAAGCCTGTTGTAGCAACGAGCGCAAAGAAGGAAGAAAAGCCTGCTGCAGCTGTGTCAGAACCGGATGAGTTTGACGGACAGGTCAGCGATACGGAATGGAAATGCTCATCATGCGGTACGCTTGTTCCTCTCGGTGATAATGTTTGCAAATGCGGTCATCAGCGCGGTAAACGTATGATGTCTTATGAGGATATTCTGCGTGTTACCCGAAAGAATCAGGTTAAGAAGACAGCACCTGCTGCTCAGCAGGCAGCTAAGCCGGATCCTGTGACGGATAAAATGCAGACCGAAAAAACGCAGGCAAAGTCCGGGAAGAATGAACCTGTAATCGCAAAAGAGGCAAAAACCGCCGGGAAGGATACCAAGCCGATCATAAAGCCTGATGAGAGATCATCGGTCAAGTCACTGGTTAAACCCGAAACTCAGACTGCCCGTAAACCGGAGCCGACTGAGGAGAATAAGGCCGATGTAAAGGCGGGACTTGTGAAGCCGAAGCTTGAAAAAGCCGTTCAGACCGTCACAGCGCAGCAGCCGAAGGAGGAGCTTGCAGCAAGGATCAGAGCCGAGGAAGAGGCTAAGATAAAAGCAGAGCTTGAAGCTAAGAAAAATGCCGAAGAAGAAGCTAAGCGAGCAGAAGCTGAACGTGCTGCCAAGGCAAAAACAGCCGAGGAGCAAAAAGCTAAAGCTCGGGCAGAACTGGAGGCAAGGATCAGAGCCGAGGAAGAAGCTAAGCTGAAAGCAGAATTTGAAGCTAAGCGCCGTGCTCAGGAAGAGGCAAGACGCAAGGCGGAAGAGGAAGCCAAGCGCAAGGCTGAACTGGAAGCACGTATTCGTGCAGAGGAAGAAGCAAAACGCAAGGCCGCAGAAGAAGCGAAGCGAGTAGCTGCCGAGAAAGAAGCGAAGCGTAAGGCAGAGGAAGATGCCAAGCGCAAGGCTGAAGAAGAGGCAAGGAAAAAGGCTAAGGAGTTAGCGGATAAAAAGGCAGCAGAGGAATCAAAGAAAGCTGCCGAAGCCGAAAGAGCGAGATTAAAAGCCGAGGCAGAGGCAAGACTAAAAGCTAAGAACGAGGCTAAGGATAAAGCTTCACAGCTTGCAGAAGCGAGTGCCAAAGCAGCAGTAAAGAGGAAGAATGATAAGAACGACGCAGCCAAAAAAGCTGCCGAAACAGCAAAACAAAAGGCTGATGAAGAAATAAAACGCAGAGCCGAAGAAGCCGAAGCAAGACAAAAGGCAAAGATCGAAGCAGAGATCAAAGCAGCCGAAACTGCAAAATACAGAGCGGAGATATTTGCTAAGGTCAAAGCCGAGGAAGAGGCAAAGCGTAAGGCGGAGGCCGAAGCAAGACAAAAGGAAAAGACTCTGGCAGAACAAACGGCTGCAGCTTTTGCAAAGGCGAAGGCCGAAGAAGCCAAGAGGATCAAAGCCGAGGAAGAGGCAAAGCGTAAGGCGGAGGAAGAAGCAAGACTGAAGGCAAAGAATGAAGCTGATGAAAAGGCCGCTGCATTTGCCAAGGAAAAAGCAGAAACCGCCAAAAAGATAAAGGCAGCCGAAGAAGCAAAACTCAGGGCAGAGGCAGAAGCAAGACTCAGAGCAAAGAAAGATGCCGAGAAAAATGCCGAGCATATCGCCGTCAGAAGTGCGAAAGAGGCCATCAGGCTAAAGGCCGAAGAGGAAGCCAGACGCAGAGCCAAGGAAGAGGAAGAACGCAGGGCAGCCGAAGAGGCAAGACGCAAGGCCGAAGAAGAAGCACTTCGTGAACGTATCCGTGCCGAGATCGAAGCTAAGATGAGAGCCGAAGAGGAAGCAAGGATCAAAGCTATCGAAGACGCTGCAAGACGTAAAGAACAGGAAAAAGCCGAGGCTGCAGCAGCAGAGGAGGCAAAGATAAAAGCAGAGGCGGCAAAGAAAGCTGCCGAAGAAGAGGCAAAGCGTAAAGCCGAGGAGGAAGCTAAACGCAAGGCGGAGGAAGAAGCTAAGCGTAAGGAAGAAGAGGAAGCAAAGCGCAAAGCCGAGGAAGAGGCTAAGATCAAGGAAGAAGAGGCTAAACGCAAGGCAGAAGAAGAACGCAGACAGAAGGCTGCCGAAGAAGCCAAGCGTAAGGTCGAAGAGGAAAAGAAGAGAAAAGAGGAGGAGATCAGGAGGATCCAGGAGATCCAGGCAAAAATGCGTGCCGAGGAGGAGCAGCGCAAAGCCAATGAGGAGGTCGAAAAAGTCAGACTCGCAGAGGCTGCAGCGCAGACTAATATGGAGGAAGAGGATCTGAGCCATTTGTCACCACTCCAGAGGAGAATTCGCGAGCAGGAACGTGCTATGCAGATGGAACAGAAGCTTCGTACCGGAGTTTATGCAAGACCTCAGTCTGCACCTCGTCCCGTACAGCCGCCGGCACAGCAGACACAAGCTGCTCAGACGGGAAATCAGCCTGTCCAGACAGCACAGCCCAATGTACGACATACTCCTTCGTTCAGAAATACACCGCCTGCAGCATCTGCTGCTCAGCCGGTAAGACCGCCGCAGCCGCCTGCTCAGAGAACACAGCAGCCGACTGTCAGGATCCAGCCTACCGTAAGACAGACTACGTCTTTCAGAGACGAGGCAACATCGGGCGCAAAGAAACAGGGTGGTTTCAATCCATTCAGGAAGAAGGTTGTTTATAAGCAGGAGAGAGAAGCCGGAGCTAACGAGTGGAAATGCGAGATCTGCGGTCTTGTAAACGCAAACTATGTTACGACCTGTGCCTGCGGTTATCGCCGCTCGGCAAAGAGAAGAAGACCTTCGGAAGGTGCAGCTCAGCCTGTTTCTTCAAATCCGCAGTCGAGGATGGAGCAGCCGAGAGTTCAAATGCCCGCAAGACAGATCGACAGACCTGCTCAATATAATGCGCCGGGTGCACCCACACAGCCGGTACCGCCGGTTCAGGCACCTGTAAGATCTACTCAGGTCGTGCCTCCCGTACAGCCGCCTGTCAGACCCGTTCAGCAGACACAGCCCGTACCTCCCGTACAGCCGCCTGTCAGACCCGTTCAGCAGACACAGCCCGTACCTCCCGTACAGCCGCCTGTCAGACCCATTCAGCAGACACAGCCCGTACCTCCCGTACAGCCGCCCGTAAGACCCGTGCAGCACTCTACGCCGCAGCCTGTGAAGACTCCGACACCTCAGCCCATAAAGCCGCCCGTTCAGCCTGTTAAGTCCGTCGCAGCTCAGGAGGAGCCGAATACAGTTAAGCTCGGTAAGAAAGATGACGATGCAACGGAAAAGTTTATTAAGCTTGAGCCGAACGAATGGGTAGGAACAGGCAAGAAGATGGATATGTCCATTGACTGGACCTGCTTCAGATGCGGCCGCTCCAATGCGTCTTATGTTACAACGTGTGCGTGCGGCGTAACAAAGAGAAGAGCTGCCAGAGTTTACGAAACGGGTGTTGATCCTTATGCCGTTCAGGAGGAAGAGGATAAGAAAAAGAAGGAAGAACGAGATAAGGCGATGGAAGCTATCTATGAACAGAAGAGCAACTATGGCCCCAAGATGTTCGATTCTAATGTAGTGGTTGAGGTAGAAACAGTCTCCAGACAATCACCGCTCGAGCGCAAGATGACCAATATGTTCTATAACATGGTTGAAAAGGCAGGCTCAAAAACCAATACTCCCGAGAAGGAAGACAGATTGTCAAAATATGCTCAGGATCAGGGAGTAGCTGCCAATAATCAGCAGACTGCATCCTCGCCTAAGCGTATCCCCGACCCAATACCGACGCCGCCGCCGATCCAGGCTGATGACGATGATATGCCGAAGAAGTGGAGACCTTCCACGACGAAAGCAGCCGAAAAGCCTGCTTCGACCGCTGCAAAGGAACCTGCCGCACAGAAAGCCGCAGACGCAGCCGTCGAAAGGCAGCCGCATTTCGACGAGTGGAAGTGCCCCGATTGCGGTACTATAAACAACGATTATGTATCTACCTGCAGCTGCGGATGTTCTCAGAGACGTGCAAAGCGCATGAATGCAGGCGAGTCACCTGCTGCAGCGAGAGCGCCTCAGAAGCCTGTTAGTAAAGCGCCTGCAGTACCTCCGAAGAGAGATATACCGCCGTCGCCTGTGAGAAATGCCGCTCAGCAGAACATGCATAATGTTCCTCTGCCCAACGAGAAGCCGACTGCTGCCGTACCGTCTACGGTAATGTCGGTTACACCCGATGTGAACAAGAAGAACAACGATCGTGAACCGTATTTCGATGAGTGGAAATGCCCCGATTGCGGAATGATCAATAACGATTATGTAATGACCTGCAGCTGCGGATGTTCGCAGAGAAGAGCTAAGAGATTGCAGAAGAAAAAGTAATAACATAATAACAAAAATATCTCCCTCATGTACTTCGGTATATGTGGGAGATATTTGTATATATAAAAAAACAGCCTATGCACGTTTATGCATAGACTGCCGTTTTGTTGTTGTCATTTTTTCTTTTTGTATCTGTACAGCGCATTCCTTGCCCAGTTCCTGTCAACCAGCAGGAAGCTCCTGTTAGTGTCTTTGTCATAGTCGCCTGCGATCTCAATACTCTTTTTGTAGATCTCGAGTCTTGTCGTTTGAACAAGATGCTCGTTGTTTTCACCAATAAAGAATGTGAAACCGATGCTGTTTTCGCTTTCGCTGTACTTTGAGAAATAGCCGCCCTTGACTTCTTCGCCTGTTCTTTTGCAAACTACATCGTACAAAGCAACCTTTGCGATCTCCATTGCGCGATCGTCAAGTCCCGATTCAAAGATATGTATTTTTTCCTTCAGCTCGTTGAACGATCCTACCAAGCGGCGTGTCAGTCCCTCGAGCTCGGCATAGTCTGCATATTCTTCTTCGAGCTTTCTGTCGATAACACTCTGTCTGTCGATTTCGGGAATATAATAAATCATGAATTTGTATTTCATGTCGTTATACAGCAGGGGGTATTTCATCTCTGCTTCGTGACCGCAGTGAGGACATCTGAATCTGAACAGGCTGCCGTTTACAACCTGATCGTGAAGCTCGGCGTCTGTCGTAACGTTGACCGTACGGAATATTTTGACCTCGCTGTCCTGTCCGCATTCGGGACAAGTAATGATTTTTATTTCTGCACTGGACATTTTTATCACTCCTACGTTGGATTATTTCATATGAAATCGTGTTCACGGCAACAATTTGCCTCTTATTCACTGTTATTATACCACAAATTGACCCTATTTGTATATAGTTATAAAAAATTAATTTTTTATATATTGACCTTTGTCCGAGTTTTATGTAATATATACATATAGGATATTATCATTGAGTCATATAATGTTAATTTTTTAGTGTGATATGACTCTGAAGAAAAGGAGTTAGTATTATCATGAGCATTTACAAGGATATTAAAAGAGCAGTTTCATCTACAGTCAACATGGTTGTCGATAAGACGGCTACCGGGGCACAGAAAAGCCGCCTCGTTACTGTCATGAGAACAGAGTCAAAGAACATCGACCTTCTCTACATTCAGCTTGGTCAGTATCTGTACAACAACCTTCGTGACACTATGCCCGAGGATATCGTTCGCACCTGCTGCCTGATCGACGAGTCTAAGGAGAGAATGAGCAGAGCGCAGACTAAGTACCGTGAGGTCATTCAGCAGGAGATCGTCAACAGAGATATTAACAGGGCAGAGGCGAAAGAGAACTTTGTCAGGATCAAGGAACCCATCGTAGCAAAAGCAAAGGATACGGCAGCTTTAGTTAAGGATAAAGCAGTGGATACAGCAGGTAAGATGAAGACAGACACCGCCGCAAAGGTTGAAGAAATAAAGAAAGCAGCCGCAGAGCGCAAGCTTAACCGTGTAAAGAACGAAGGCGGCGAAGAGAATGATCAGCCCGACAACGATACGGCAGAGATAGGCGAGAACATCATTGATGTTGAAGAAGAGGCAGCAGTAAACGAAGCTATCAATGAGGCTATCGATGATAATGCCGATGCTTGTACTGAGGAGGCAACTCCCTCAGAGATTGCCGGATCAGAAACCGAAACCGAAATCGAAGTACCTGCTGCCGAACAGGAAGAAACCCCCGCTTCGGAAGCAGCCGAAGCCGCAGATGACTCAACCCCTGATGACAAACCGCTTGACCAGGAGTTCCAGAGAAGTGTGCCCGTGGATATAATTTCGGAAACAGAGTTCGAGGAGGACGAACCCGAGATCAAACCGATTGAAAAGTCAAATCCTATCGCAAAGGCAATGAAGCTCAGGAAGATCATCAGCAAGAAGGACTCAAGTGAGGAATAACAGGAGGATACAACAATGCCTTTTATTGACTGCAAGCTTAACGTTGACATTACAAAGCAGCAGGAGATCCAGCTCAAGGACGAATTCGGCAAAGCGATCTCACTGATCCCGGGGAAAAGCGAGAATTGGCTTATGGTGAATATTCAGCCGAAATGCTCACTCTATTTCCGAGGCAGCAACGATAAGCCGATCGCTATGATAAGCGTTACGATATACGGCACCCCGAATCCGTCTGCCTATGATGCGCTGACTGCAAGATTCAACAATATTTTGCAGAATGTTGTGAATATTGAAGAGATGTATGTAAGTTATTCCGAAACAAGCAACTTCGGGTATAACGGGAGTAATTTCTGACAAACAATAGATCTTATACTGCACCGCATGAATTACCGCAAGGTTTTTGTGCGGTGTTGTTTTAAAAAAATACAGCAAATAATACAATTTACCGATTTACAGCATTGTTTGATTACTCCGATAAAGAAAAATTTAGAAAAAATACAATTTTTTTCTTTAAAGTATTTGACTATGATTTGAGAATGTTATATAATTAATTTATGTACTTGCAGTACTTTGTTAAAATTTTAACTTTATATGGAGGCATTAAAAATGAGCAGAGTTTATAATTTTTCGGCAGGTCCTTCCATGCTCCCCGAATCGGTGCTTGAGAAGGCAGCAGCAGAAATGCTCGACTATGAGGGCAGCGGTCAGTCCGTAATGGAGATGTCGCACCGCTCCAAGGTGTTTGATAAGATCATAAAGGACGCAGAGAGCCTCGTAAGAGAGCTGATGAATGTTCCGGATAACTACAAGGTACTTTTCCTTCAGGGCGGCGGTTCATCGCAGTTCACAATGGTTGCGCAGAACCTTATGAATAAGAACAACAAAGCTGATTACATCATCACAGGTCAGTGGGCAAAGAAGGCTTGGAAAGAGGCTTCACGTTACGGCGATGCAAAGGCAGTAGCATCTTCCGAGGATAAGGTGTTTTCCTACATCCCCAAGACAACAAGAGCCGACTTCCGTGATGACGCAGACTATGTATACATCTGCATGAACAATACTATCTACGGTACTGTTTATCATGAGCTTCCCGACACAGGCGATATTCCGCTGGTAGCAGATATCTCCTCCTGCATCATGTCAGAGCCGCTTGACGTATCCAAGTTCGGTCTTCTCTTTGCAGGCGCTCAGAAGAACCTTGCTCCCGCAGGTCTTACTATCGTTATCGTTCGTGAGGATCTCATCGGCAATGCTATGGACATCACTCCGAATATGTTCAACTACAAGACACACGCAGACAATGATTCTCTCTTCAACACACCTCCGTGCTACACGATCTATATCGCAAAGCTTGTTATGGAGTGGATCAAGAACGAAATCGGCGGTCTTGAGAAGATGAAGGAGCGCAACGAGAAGAAGGCTTCGATCCTTTACGGCTTCCTCGACAGCTCAAAGATGTTCAAGGGTACAGTTGTTCCCGAGGATCGTTCTTTGATGAACGTACCGTTCGTAACAGGCGATGCAGACCTCGATGCTAAGTTCGTAAAAGAGGCAACAGAGGCAGGCTTCGTAAACATCAAGGGTCACAGAACAGTAGGCGGTATGAGAGCTTCGATCTACAACGCTATGCCTGTTGAGGGTGTTGAAAAGCTCGTAGCATTCATGAAGGACTTCGAGGAGAAGAATTCCTGATAATATTAACTGATATACATATGCGTACACATAAACATTTGTGTACGCATAGAATTATTAATATAACGGAGATGACTGAAATGTACAATGTACTTACACTTAATAAGATCGCTAAGGTAGGTCTTGACCGTCTTGGCGACAATTACACGGCTGCCAATGAGTGCGCAGCTCCCGACGCTGTTATTGTCCGCAGCGCAGCTATGCACGATATGGAGCTGCCCGAGAGCCTTCTTGCGATCGCAAGAGCAGGCGCAGGCACAAACAATATCCCGATAGACAAGTGCACACAGAAGGGTATTGCAGTGTTCAATACACCCGGCGCTAACGCTAACGCAGTTAAGGAGCTTGTTCTCACAGGTATGCTTCTTGCATCAAGAAATGTCCTCGGCGGTATCGCTTGGGAAAAGACTCTCAAGGGCAACGGCGATCAGGTAGGCAAGATGGTAGAGAAGGGCAAGAGCCAGTTTGTAGGTCCCGAGATCAAGGGCAAGACACTCGGTGTTGTAGGCCTCGGCGCTATCGGTGCATTGGTTGCAAACGCAGCTGTTGCGCTCGGTATGGACGTTATCGGCTACGATCCTTTCCTTACTCCTGCAGCCGCAGCAAGACTCGATGCAGCAGTTAAGACAACGTCTGAACTTGATGATGTATACGCACAGGCTGATTATCTCACACTTCATGTGCCGCTCACAGCTGACACAAAGGGTCTTGTAAAGGCAGATACACTTGCAAAGATGAAGGACTGCGTAAGGATCATGAACTTCTCGAGAGACGGTCTTGTAGTTTCGACAGATATTCTTGCAGGCATCAAGTCGGGCAAGATCGCAGCTTATGTAACAGACTTCGCAACAGATGATATTCTCGGCGAAGAGGGCGTTATCGCTCTTCCGCATCTCGGCGCTTCTACACCCGAATCCGAGGACAACTGCGCTATGATGGCAGCAGACGAGATTAAAGCATACATCGAAACAGGCGCTGTTATCAACAGCGTAAACCTCCCGAGAGTAGAACTTGCTAAGGCAGAGGGAACAAGAGTTACCGTTATTCACAAGAATGACGAGGCTGTAACAGCTCAGATCAAGGCAGCTGCAGCAGATGCAGTTACGGCTGTAAGAGGCGATGTTGCTTATACGGTAATCGATACAGAGGCAGATGTTGCAGATACTATCGCAGCAATCGACGGCGTTATAAAGGTAAGAGTTATTAAGTAATATTAATATTACTTAATAACAATCAGGGACGGTGTAACAGCCGTCCCTTTTGTCGTGTTATGCGGTTTTATCAGACCGATCAGAATTCCTCTCGTCTTGTAAGAAATGTGTGAAGGAAATCCCTGAATATCGGCTCCCATGCTGATTCGTGGTGCTTGTTTTCAAGCAGTATCACCTCGTTGAGCAGTTCGGGCGGATAACATTCCGTAAGTATATCATATGTTATCTCGGTCGCTTTGCAGATCTCGTTTTCAAGCTCGTCGCCGGCTCCCGTGTAGATATAGAGATACGGCATATTATCGGTGATTTTTTTCTGTATCCAGTTCCCGAGAACCTCGGGCGTGAACATGATCAGAGCGGGGGAGAACACGCCTGCCGCACAGTATTTGTCGGGGTGAGTAAGCGCTGTGAAAAAGCTCATCAGTCCGCCCATGGAGCTGCCGCAGAATGCTGTGTTGTTTCTGCCTGTCTTTACGGGGAAGTGTTCCTCAATGTACGGCATGACAGTGTTTATAATAAAGCTGTCGAACACATCGCCTGCAGGGTCCCCCATATCCTGAAATTCCTCAGGAATGAGAATTTCTCCGATACTGCCCGGGGTAAGATCACATGTGCGTTTCATCGGGTCCTGATGTTCGGGATCGTCGTTGTGGATACCGACAATTATCGCACCCTGTCCCGTACTCTTGATTGATTCATCGACCGCTTTGTGCGTGCTCCAGCAGCCGAAAAGCCCCTCTGCCATATCAAAGCAGTTCTGTCCGTCTGTCATATATACTACGGGGAAGGTTTCGCCCTCCTCATGAGTTGGTACATATACACGAACAACTCTGTCCGCTTCGCCGGGATAGGGTAATTTAAGCTCGGTAATTTTGCTTTTGATCATGGTTATTCCTCCTTGTGATTTATTATTTCGCTTTTATTGTAACAAACAAACGATACGGCTGTCAACAGATTATATTGTCAATAATTGCACAAAATACCGTTCGCCTTTGAAAACATACCGATAACCGAAAATCTATTGAAAAAGTTTTCAGATGTGATACAATGTAATCACAGGATAAGGAGGAGATAAAAATGAAGTTCAAGATAAGGAGGGGATAAAAATGAAGTTCAAGCTGAATATTGATAAGAATGCCGATGAATATGTTGAAGCGACTTTAAAGACGCACAGTGATTTTACAGACAGACTTGAAGAGCTTGTGTCGGAGTATAACGGTTCGGACAAAATCACGGCTTACTCGGACGGCGGCATAATAAGCCTGACATTTGCAAATATCGAGTACATTACGGTCATAGATTCAAAGACATATGCTTTTGATGTAAAAGGCAGACAATACCTGATAAAAAGCAGACTGTATGAAGTGGAAAACATTCTTCCGGCATCATTCTTTCGTATCAACAAATCATCTGTTGCCAACCGCACACATATTGAAAAGTATTCAGCGGCTTTCTCGGGCGGCATAGATGTTGTTTTCAAGAGCGGAAACAAGGAATATGTATCAAGACGGTGCTTTGCACAAATCAAGAAGGAGTTGAAAATGAGATGAAAAACTACATATTATCATTTCTCAAACGTGGTCTGATCGCTTCTGTCGGGGGTCCGATAATTCTTGCAGTGATCTACTTTATTCTCGGGCAAAAAGGCGTTATCGAAACCCTGACAGTCGGAACTGTTGTCAAGGGGATATTCACATCGGTTCTGCTTGCGTTCATAGCCGGCGGAATAAGCATGATATACACTGTCGATAAGCTGCAAGTCGCCCAGGCGGCGCTGATCCAATCGGCTGTATTCTATTTCGATTGTATTATTATCTATCTCTGGAACGGCTGGCTGCCTGCGACTGCAAAAGCGATAGCGTTTTTTACGGTTACTTTTTTTGTGGGATTCTTTCTGATATGGACAGTGATCTATCTTATCATCAGACATAGGATAAGCAAGCTTAATAAACAGCTTAATATGCAGTAACAAAAACAGCAGGGGAGTTGAATCCTCTGCTGTTATCTTTATACCGTAACGGGTTCTTTCTTTTCTTTTGTATCGGTTGACTTCTTACTCTCCTGCTCGGCTATTTCCTTAGCAAGATTTTCCTTTGCAACTGCAAGCATAAGCTTGATCCTGTTTTCCTGGTTTACTCTCGGCGCGCCGGGGTCGTAGTCTATCGCTACTATGTTCGCCCTGTCGTCAACGCTTTTGATCTTTCTGATCATGCCCTTGCCGTTGATGTGATTAGGCAGACAGCCGAACGGCTGTGTACATACGATGTTGCCGTAGCCTGTTTCGGTAAGCTCAAGCATTTCGGCTGTGAGCAGCCAGCCTTCGCCCATTTTGCTGCCGTAACCTATAACGTCCTTTACAAGGAATTTCGTATGTTCATATGATGACGGCGGCAAAAATCCGTATCTCTTTGTACTCTCAATGAGGCTTGCCTCAAGTTTTGTCAGGTAGTTGAAGAGAGCCTCTACGACCTTATATTTCAGCCTGCTGCCGCCGTAGAGCTTGATGTCCTCCATGCGGTTGTCGACCTTGAAGAGCATGAATCCCATCATGCCGGGGAGATTGACCTCGCAGTCCTGCTGGGCGAGGAACTGTTCAAGGTTGTTGTTGCCCAGCGCTGCATATTTCACATATATCTCACCGACTACGCCAACTTTTACTTTGGGAGTTTTCTTTACCTTTATTTCTGTGAAAGATCTCGCTATCTTGTCGAGGTTCTCGTCTATCGTCTTTGCAGCGTATCCCTTGCCTTCGGCAAATTCATCGGAGAGCTTTTGGACCCATCTGTCTACAAGACGCTGAGCTTCGCCCTTGTTAAGCTCATACGGCGCTGTCTGATTTCTCAGCAGCATGAGTGCGTCACCGTAAATAAGTCCTGCAGCAAATCGTCTTATCATAGGGATAGTCAGCGAAAAGCCGCTGTTCTTTTCAAGTCCCGAGAGGTTCAGAGAAATTACGGGCACATAGTCGTAGCCTGCTTTCTTGAGAGCCTTTCTCAGCAGATGGATATAGTTTGAAGCACGGCAGCCGCCGCCCGTCTGCGTGATCATAAGGGCAGTTCTGTGCAGATCGTACTTGCCGCTTTGCAGCGCATGAATGAACTGTCCGATAACGAGCAGCGCAGGATAACACGTGTCGTTATGTACATATTTCAGTCCGACCTGCGCTATCTCGGGACCGTTGGTTTCGAGCAGCACGGTTTTATAACCGTAATGTGTAAACACATTCCTTATCATATTGAAATGAATAGGCGCCATCATCGGCAGGAGTATCGTGTACTCGTCCTTCATTTCTTTTGTAAACAGCAGACGTCCTGTCTTATCATATTGAAGCTTAGCCATAGCCGTCCGTCCTTTCTTATTTTTCCTCGCCTATCGCCGCAAGCAGCGAGCGTATTCTTATCTTGACCGCACCGAGATTCGTTATCTCGTCGATCTTTATCTGAGTGTATATCTTGCCCTCTTTTTCAAGTATATCTCTTACCTCGTCCGTTGTGATAGCGTCAACTCCGCAGCCGAACGATACAAGCTGCACAAGGTTCATGTCATCTTTGCCCGAAATATACTTAGCCGCAGCATACAGACGGGAGTGATATGTCCACTGATTGAGTACAGTTGTCGGGAATTTCTCTACCCTGTGACTTACCGAATCCTCAGACACGATAGCAACGCCGAAGCTTGCGATCATTCTGTCTATGCCGTGGTTTATTTCGGGGTCTACATGATACGGTCTGCCCGAGAGAACAAAGATCGGCTTGCCCTCTTCTTCGGCTTTCTGAATGATCTCGTCGCCCTTTGTGCGTATACGCGCAAGGTGAGCGCTGTATTCATCATATGCAAGCTTCGAGGCTTTCTTTACCTCTTTGAGCGTAACATCGGGGTAATACTTTCGGAGTATCTCAAACATCTTCTTCGGAAAGTCCTTCGGTCTGTGAACTCCGACATAGTCCTTTATAAACGTAATGTTCTTGACGCTGTTCATATTTGCGCCGATAACCTCGGGGTAATATGCAACAACAGGGCAGTTGTAGTGATTGTCGCCCAAGCCTTCGTCGAAATTGTAGGACATACACGGATAGAATACTGTTTCGATTCCCATATCAATGAGTTTCTGAACATGACCGTGTACGAGCTTTGCAGGGAAGCATATCGTATCCGACGGAATAGTCTTGTTTCCTTTTGCATATACCTTTTTGTCCGAGATGCCGGATGTCACGACCTCAAAATCCAGGTTTGTGAAGAATGTGTGCCAGAACGGAAGCATTTCGTACATATTAAGTCCCAGCGGCAGACCTATCTTTCCTCGGGTACCCTCTTTTGCCTCGTAGCTCTGCAGAAGAGAGAGTTTATAGTCATACATATTCATAGACTTGTCGGGAGATTTCTTAGTTATGGGACGTTCGCAGCGGTTGCCTGCGATGAACCTTCTGCCGTCGGCAAAGGTGTTCACTGTGAGTCGGCAGTTGTTCTGGCAAAGTCCGCAGTTTGTTACCTTGATCGTATGCTTGAACTCTTTGAGCTGATCTAATGTGAGTATCGTACTCTTATCCTTGCTCTTGGTCATGGAGTAGAGAGCCGCACCGTATGCGCCCATAAGTCCCGATATAACGGGGCGTACAACAGGAGTGCCCATCTCCATCTCAAACGCACGGAGTACGGCATTGTTAAGGAACGTACCGCCCTGTACAACTATCTTCTTTCCAAGCTCATCGGGACCCGATGTTCGGATAACCTTATACAAAGCATTCTTTACAACGCTGAGCGACAGTCCCGCAGAAATATCCTCGATAGTTGCGCCGTCCTTCTGCGCCTGCTTTACGGAGCTGTTCATGAACACCGTACAGCGTGAACCCAGGTCAACGGGGTGCTTTGCAAAAAGACCCTTGTTTGCGAATTCCTCGATAGAGTAGCCAAGGGCATTTGCAAATGTCTGCAGGAACGAGCCGCAGCCCGATGAGCAGGCCTCGTTGAGGAATATATTGTCAATAGCGCCGTTGTGAATCTTGAAGCATTTTATATCCTGTCCGCCTATGTCGATGATGAACTCAACATCGGGCATGAATTCTTTCGCAGCCGTAAAGTGAGCGACAGTTTCCACTATGCCGTTGTCAACGCAGAACGCATTTCGGATGATCTCTTCGCCGTATCCTGTAACGGCGCTGCCCTTGATCTTAATGTCAGGGGCAATGGAGTATACCTCCTCCAGAAATTCTTTGATTATCGGAACAGGGTTGCCGCTGTTAGATAAATATTTGCTGAAAAGAAGCTCTTTGTTATCGGAGAGAACTACTCCCTTTACGGTAGTAGAGCCGGCATCGATACCGATATATGCGTCACCCTTGTAACCGTGCATAGATTTGCCCTTGACGTTAGCTCGGCTGTGACGTGACACAAACTCCTCATATTCTTTTTTATCCTTAAACAGCGGCTGATTAAACGCAAAGTTGCCGCTGCCTGTGTAATGCGTGACCTTGCTGATAACATCGTTAAAGTCTATCGTATTATCAGCGCAGAGCGCTGCGCCTGCCGCTACATAATAGAGCGAGTTTTCAGGACAGGTACCTTCTGTGCCGAGAACCTTGTCAAACTGCTTTCGCAGCTGTGACATAAAGGTGAGAGGTCCGCCGAGATATACAACATTACCCTCGATCTCTCTGCCCTGAGCAAGACCGGCAACAGTCTGATTAACGACTGCCGAGAAGATACTCTGCGCAATGTCGCTTTTTCTTGCCCCCTGATTGAGCAGCGGCTGAATATCTGTTTTGGCGAACACACCGCATCGGGAGGCGATAGTGTATGTTTTTTCGTACTGTGAGGCAAGAGCGTTGAATTGCTCGATCTCAACATTTAGCAAAGTAGCCATCTGATCTATGAACGCACCCGTACCGCCTGCGCAGGTACCGTTCATGCGAACCTCCATACCGCCCGAAAGGAAAAGGATTTTTGCGTCCTCGCCGCCAAGCTCGATTACAACATCTGTACCCGGCAGAAATGTATTTACGGCAACCCTTGTTGCATAAACCTCCTGAATAAAATCAAGTCCGCAATTCTCTGCAACGCCCATACCTGCTGAGCCCGACAGTGCAATGCAGGCTTTATCAGCGCCCTTTACATTGAGTCTGATTCTCTTTAGTATTTCGCCGATCTTCTGAGTGATCTGCGAATAGTGTCTTTCGTATGTTGAATAGATAAATTTGTTATTTTCGTCAAGTACAACACATTTGATAGTTGTAGAACCTATATCAAGACCTATTTTCATTGGATAACCTCCAAATACACGGCATTAATTTTAATTATGCAGAGATAACGAATCTATGCATACTAATATCCATAGTGTATTATACTTGCGCCGAGCATTTTTTTAATTCTAATAAAGAATAATAAAAATTACCTTGTCATTTTTTCCCTATTTAATATGAAAGAAAGGATTTACGCTGATATTTTGTAAAAAATTCGCCTTATGAGCAAGAAAACACTGATAAGATAACATCGAGCGTATAATTCAAGCAATAGACTCGTTTGTATAATATATAACGAGTTTTTGCCCGTTTTCACATGATGCATACGATGTTTTTATTGGTGGTTGACATACGCATAATACGGTGGTATAATAGAATCTGCAACGAAAGAGTGGGGGAGCTTGTAAACAGGCTGAGAGGGAGATGAGATCTCCGACCCGTTAACCTGATGCGGATAATGCCGCCGTAGGGATCATATCGGTTTCACGGGAGCATTGCGTCGGCGCAGTGCTCTTTTTTTGTCATTAATTATCCGAGGAGGAAGAAAAATGTTATTATTGTTTATCGGTGCACTTCTGGCTGTTGTCGGATCGTTCGGCTGCGTATGGGGCTTTCATATCAATGAGCTTGAACAAGACCAGATTGAAGCAGCTGCCGAAAAAGGACTCGAACTTGCACAGACGTTTCCGGGCAGGCTTTACATCATTATCGGTATCATCGCAATTGCCTCAGGTATTGTTGTTGCCGCAATAGGGCTTGTGAAGAATCTGAGTGCCAAAGAAGAAAAAAGTCGCTCTAAAGTCACAACGAAAAGACTTGTTGTTACGGCGATACTCCTGGCGCTTGCATCTGCGCTCAGTCTTGTGAAGATCTGGGAGATGCCTCTCGGCGGTTCTGTTACGCTTTGTTCCATGCTGCCTGTAACGCTCATCGCAATAGAATACGGCACAAAATGGGGTCTCAAATCGGCATTTGTATATGGTCTTATACAGTTTGGGCTTACATTCGGAAGTGTTTTCGGCTGGGGTCTTTCGCCTGCTGCCGTTATCGGCTGCATTTTGCTTGACTACATTCTCGCATTTACAATGCTGGGCTTTGCGGGTCTTTTCAGAAAAAAGGGTACACCGGGTATTTGTATCAGTGTAGCTCTGGCTCTAACTTTAAGATTTCTGTGTCATGTTCTTTCGGGCGTGATCATCTTCGACGTTTGGATGCCCGAAGAGTGGAGCAATCCGCTGCTCTATTCCCTGTGTTACAACGGCGCATTTATGCTGCCTGAGCTGGTTCTGACTATGGTGGTTGCTGTACTGCTGTTTAAAACTCCGCATTTCAACAAACTGGTAATGAGCAATCTGGAGAAATGATATTATAAATGCAGCTATCGAATATCGTATACTGCTTTCTAATTAAAATCATAAAATTTTCTTGGTCTTATTTCCGCAGCATTTGCGTGTGAACTTGAAATGCGTAAGTATAGTTTCGCCTGCCGGCTCGGTCAGTGAAGATGAGCGGAGTGAGCGATAATGTCAAGAAACATCGTGGAGCGTTAGCTCCTGCGTCCGTCGGTGGGGGATTATGATCACCCACCGACGTTTGTTATAATAGTATTATCAATAATACTTGACACAACTTGACACCTTTTTCTCGAACAAATTTCAAGCAGCAATGTTAAGGCTTTCGTAATAGCGAAGCCGTTTAACAGCAGGTGGCAGACCACCATTAGCGGAGCATATCCGCCTGTTTGTCCAGTAACTCATATAGTATCTCCAGATCATCGTTTTCAGTTCCGATATTGTGTAGTTCTCGGATTTATCTCCTCGGTTGTAAAACAGCTCCTCTTTCATTCTTGCCCACATACTCTCGCATCGTGCGTTATCGTGACACCTTCCGCCGTCGCTGTTCATGCTTTGGAGTATTCCATATTTTCCTATAACTTCACGGTATTCTGCGCTTGTATATTGGCTGCCACGGTCGGAATGGATTATGCAGCCTGCGATATCAGGGTATGATTTCCTTGCATTCTCCAGAGTATGACAGCAAAGCGACGCTCTCAAGTTATCCTCAATCGCAATACCCAACGGCATAAGATCAAAGCAGTCGAATATTACGGAAAATGTACAGCCGTTTTTTTCGAACGGCTGCGCTTTTTGATATAACACCGATCAGCATATTTCTCACACTACCGAAGTAATTGGTTACAATTGCAATATCTCTTTTATGGTTCTTGTAATAAAAAACAAGGCAATAAGTATATGTGAATAATTGATAATAATATTGCGTTGCAATTGTTAAACCTAAAAAATGTACAGCCGTTTTTTTACAAACGACTGCACTTTTTGCTATACCACTAATTCAGAATAATATCAATGCTATCATCGGAATAATACTTTTCGGATTTGAGGAATCGTACAGAGTCGCTGTTTTCGTCTGCACTGCCCCTTGCTTTTGAGCCGAACAAAAAATGCTCATGGTGCCGTACTTTACGGCGACAGGCATAACAAAATTTTTTAATGCGGTCGTGTTTTCCGTACTCATAAGCTCACACCATTTTTATAATTATTGTACCACAAAACAAGACAATATGTATATGTGTATAATTGATAAGAATATTGTGTGGGGGTTGTTGTAGGTGAAAATTTAACCAATAAATGCAAATGCTTTTACGTTTTTGTGCTATATCTTTAGTTGTATTTAATTTCATCAAAAAGAATGTCGTAACTATCATTTGATAGACGAGCAACATAAACCGGGATTCTTTTGTTCATTTTTTTACTAAGTCTATCACATATTTCAATAATGTTATCTTTTATTTCCTTTTCCGTTCGTACTCCTATGTAAACACCAGAGATGCATGAAAACGGAATATTACCCAATTTTAAAAGTGAATACTCATCACTTTGAAGTATATCGTAAAAATCATAGATATGCTTTTTTGTGTAAACTATACGCCATTCCGATTCGTATTCCCAATCAAGGCTTTTATTGATAAAAATCGGCAAAACATTATCAAAATCTGTTAGATCATCGACTATAAAATCTTTCTCAATAGCTTCTCGTAATTCTTGTAATTGATCTTTAAGCTTCTCAAGATTCTTAAAGATTTTTCTTGCTCTGCTGTACATTACTGGAAATGTATGCTTCAAGATTTGAAATGGTTCATCTTGCAGAAGTTTCAAATCATATTGCACACAAAAGCCCTTGTGAGAATCCGCATAATGGCTCCACATCAACTGATTGTTATGTGTTTCAGTAAAACAGGAAACAAGTGCTAAATCGTACAACTTTAAGACGGTTTCTTTTTCGTAATCTTTTGAACTTCCAGACGGTAATCCTTCATAAATATCATTCAAACTCCCATTTGAAGAGAGATGAATCTTTTGTGTTTCAAGATTACGAATACTATAATAATCAGGTCGCCTATATTGATATAGATAGAAATGTTCGCTCTTCTCTATAGCCTCTTTCAAATCATAAGCTGAAAAATCTAAAACATCATCATCTTCAATATCAGACTGCCAATATTCAAATCTTTCCTTCAATTGCTTGCGTAAGCTATCATATGGATTATTCATTTACAACACTCCTCTCAAAAGATCTTATAGTCTCATGCGGTGTATCTATCGATATCAGCATTTATAATTGCTCTTGCAAATTCTAACCCTATATTATAATAATCGCCATTGAAATCTTCGTCAATAAATTGATATGCCTCACTTATATCATTACGTATCTTATACAAGTCTGTACCTGTTATAAAAACCGTAAAATCCTCAGTTATTCCACGCACATCGATATTTTTTGTTTATCATAGGATTTACAGAATACATGAAATGTATTAATACTTTAGATTTTGTAAACTGGATATCCAAATTTCTCATTCAACGCATACGCAAACAATTGACACACTCCTTGTCTGAAAACATCTGCATCATACAGAACAAATTCAGATTCGGGATCTTCAAGTAGTGATTTACTATAACCAACATCAGCTTCCCTTAACGCTTTTTCATACCGTTCTATACTTATCTCCATGAGATCACTTTTGTGATAATAGTTACTCAACATATTCACCTCCTCCCACAGCTCACAGCCCCGCACCACAAAGGGCTGTGAGCCAATAACATTTACTTCTTTTGCTATTCTTCTTCAACTTTTTCATAAGTTGAATTCCAATGGTCATTGTCTAAATCTTTATAATGAATTACTCCGTTATTTGTATCAAAAGTGATTTCACAATTCCCCCACATATTAGATTTTTTGTAAGTCGATTTTTCTATTGTCCAGCTATATTCACGGACCATCCGGAAGTTCCCACTACAAGTAAAAGTCATTTCTTTAAGATTGATCGTTACAGCAACATTAGGATAATAACTGTCATTCTTTTTATATTCTCCTTCATATTTCTTGAAATCATTTATAAATGGTGTTAACTCTTTTTCAAGACCATTATCATTCATGAATTCTTCAAATGAAGTATTATTGTTATAAAACGAAGTTGTTTTATATCTCTTAAATGATTCACTGTACTTTTTGTTTTTAAACAAATCAATGACTTCTTTGGTTTCGATATCATTGCATTTTTTGATCATCTCATCTGCGTCTTTATATCCTGAAATTGCTTCAAACCACTTAATTGCATCAACATATTTTTTCTCTTCAAGGGCTTTAGTTCCTAAATCATATATAATCTGTTCTGTTTCCTCAAGCTTATCTTTAGCGTCTTTATAGGAATCTGCAGCTTTAAAATGCGTTAAGGCATCAAAATAGTTTTTAGCCTCTAACTCACTGCAAGCAAGACAATAATAGCATTCTTTAAATCTCTCCACCGAATCTGAATAATCACCGAGTGCTTTAAAAGCGGTAATTGCGTCACTATACTTACCGTCATTCAGTAATACCTCAGCTTCTTTGTAACGCTTTTCGTTATGGCACCTATCGATCTGTTCTACAGCATCCTTATAATCTCCGAGAGCTTCAAACGCAGTCGCTGCTTCATCGTAATTTCCACTATCAAACAAAGCAATCGCATTTTTATAATTCCTCATGGGAACAAGCACTGCATTATAAACAATAACAAAAGCTATAACTGCAACAATAGCACAACCCAAAACGGCAGTAAATGTCTTTTTCTTCTTCGCTGCCTTCTCCTTGGCTCTCCTCGCATTCTCCACTTCCTGTTCAAGCAGTGCAATACGCTCACGGCATTCCTCAGCTTTCTGTGCCGCATCACGATAATCGGAACACCGTTCAAAAAGCGACACAGCCTCTTTCTGTTTGTCGATAGAAGACGTATCTTTCTCGGCGCTCAGACCTTTTTCATAAAGCTCACGGCTCTTTGCAGCCTTTTGCAGTTCATCGCATTTCTTCAGATACATTTCAGCGTCACGGTGCTCCGAAATAGTTCTGAATTTACTGCGCAGTTCATCGTAATCACGGGGCGAACGAGCCGCAGCAAACTCTTTCACATACGATTCGTAAAGCACATCTACCCTCGCGTACTCCGCCTTATCGAGACACGGCTGAATAAAGCTCTGCGAGTCATTATAATACGATATCTCCTCAAACATCTCTGCCGCTTCTAAATAGTCATTCTCCGATTCAGCCGATTCCATCGCCGCCTTAGCGTCCTCATATCTCCTGCGGTCGTACTCCTCCGCATTGTCGGCTGCGTCCTTTTCAAGCTCTCTTTTAAGATCGGAGTCGGCAAATCGCAGAGCCTTTTTGTAGTTCTGATTGTTCTCTATCGGGTCGGTAAACAGCTTTTCCGCATTTATCGCCTTGCTGAAATGAAGCTGTGCCTGCGTGTTGAGTTTTCTGTCCGCAAGCAGCTTCACCACATACGCCTTTGCACATTCGGGGTCGAGGTCGAGCACCTTTTCGGCATACTCGTTGGCACTGTCCCATTCGCCGTCTTCAAGGAACATAAACGCACGCTTCAGAAGCGGAGCGATACTTCCCGAAGCGGCGTTATTATTAATAACGGTTGTCTGATTGACAACGGGTGTTTCCTTGTCCGCTTCACTTATCTTCTTTATGCCCCTGATAAGATCCTGCATGAAGCCGAGCTTGTTCATATCCTGCGCCTGCAGGTGTGAGAACTCCTCGGGCAGATCGTAGGGATCCATGTCACGGTATGCGGGAATCAGAGTTTTCTTCGCACCGCTCTTGATAAGCATAAGGTATCTTGACCACTCGTTCCTTACCCAAACAGCATTGAAATATTCGGGTTTTGTGCCGATAACAACCATTACCTTTGCACTGTTCAAAGCGGCGAATATGTACGGCTCATACTCCTGACCGAGCTTGTCTTCAAGGGTTATGCGTGAGAAAAAGACCTTGAAGCCCTCCTGCGTGAGTTGGTGATACAGGTCGGTCGCAATAACAGAATCGCGGGTGCGCCTTCCATCGGAGCCTGTTTCCTTATAGCAGATGAATACGTCGAACGGCTCCTCATTCTGCGATATAGCGAGAATGCCCTTCTGTATCTCGTCGATTACAGCCGCTTCATGCTCATAAACGGTGCGCTGGTAAGCGTCGGCGTACTCAAGCGCAGACTTGTAGTCCTCGTCCATGAAAATTGACGTAAACTGCGCACGGTTGACGGTAGGCACACGCTTGTGTGTGGCGGGGTCTTCGACGTACTCAATACCATAGCGGCAGAGCACGATAGACCAATACGCCTCACTGTCTGTCTTGTCCTCTTCGAGGATCTTTTCGTACATAGACATAGCCTTGTCGAATTCGTTCGCCCGACGGAAATGGTTGGCGCGGTCGTACATATTGGCGCGCCTGTCGTCATCGAGCTTGGGGAGTGTCTGCTGTGTGCCGCAGTACTCGCATTCGCAGACGGTTGATCCGGGAGTGATCTCAAGATCGCCTCCGCACATTTTGCATTTGAAGATTGTCATAATGAACGTCCTTTCTTGTATTACAATAGTATTCAATATGTATTACAATTAGTTCTGTGATTCAAGTTCTTTCAGCTCGGATTCGAGTTTAGATAGCTGTGTTTCAAGTCCTGCTTTTTTCTGTTCTGCCTTGCTGATCTCGTTGTTAAGTCGGTTGATCTCTGCCTGTGCCGCTTGTGCTTTTTTCTTGCCGAAAAGCTTACCAGCATTAGCGGTGTAAATGGATTGCTGCTGTTGCAGGTTGGTGCGGTGGGTGGAAAGAGTGCTATCTAATTCGGAGATTTCGATGTGTTTTGAGGTAACTGTTCTTTTGAGATGGTTTATTCGCTGTATACATTGTTGTTCTTTCTGTCTACGCAGTTTCTCTTCCTCAATTTCTTGCTCAATTCGAATGCGTTCCTGTTGCACTTGTTCAATTCTAAATACTGCAGTATCAAAAACATCGCAAATAGCATTCGATATCTCTTTGGGACACGGTTTGCTTTTGCTACTTAATTGGGTACAAACAACTTCGCCTATTCGTGTTACTCCATACGTGTTATTTCCAGTACACTTGATTGAAACAATATCTTTCCAATTTAGCACATTACACTGACCGTTATCGTTTGCACCAACCGCTACGACGGTTCCGTCTTTCTTTAAACCGACTGTGTAAAAACTGCCACAAGCAACCGACACTATATCTCTCCACCCCAACACATTACATTGGCCTTTGTTATTATTACCAACAGCAACTACAGTCCCGTCTGACTTTAGACCTACTGTGTAATCTCCGCCACAAGCAATCGAAACTATGTCTCTCCAATCCGATACATTACATTGACCTTTGAAATTTTCGCCAGTAGTCACTATAGTTCCGTCTTTCTTTAGGCCGACTGTGTAAAAGTGGCCACAAGCAATCGACACTATATCTCTCCACCCCAATACATTACATTGACCTTTGTTATTATTACCAACAGCAACCACAGTTCCGTTTTTCTTTAGACCAACTGTATAAGAAGAAGAACCGCAAGCAATCGACACTATATCTCTCCAAGTAGATACATTGCATTGACCTATGTTATTTCTTCCAACCGCAACAACAGTTCCGTCTTTCTTTAGACCAACTGTGTAACCGCGGTAACCAGCAATAGACACTATATCTCTCCATTCGGATACATTGCATTGACCTTCGTCATTTCCACCTACAGCAACCACAGTTCCGTTTTTTCTTAATCCAAATTTATTAAAACCACAATAGGCAACTGACACTATATCTCTCCAATTAGATACATAACAATAACCATACTTATTATCGCCCACTGCAACAACCGATCCTTCTTTCCTTATTCCAACTGTAAGAAAAGAATCGCAGGCTATTGATACTATATCTCTCCAATTAGATACATTGCATTGACCTTTCTCATTATCGCCAACTGCAACAACAGTTCCATCTTTCTTTAGTCCAACTGTGAGAGCAGAACCGCAGGCAACTGAAACTATATTTTTCCAATCAGACACATCGTGCTTGCATTTATAGTTATTATCACCATACAAAACAACAGTTCCATCTTTCTTTAGACCAATTATATGCATTGTACCGCAGGCAATGGACACTATATCTTTCCAGTTTGTTACTTCACGTTGAACCTCGAAATTATTACCTGCTGTAACTACTGTTCCATTTTTCTTTATTCCAAACGTCGTACTTTTTCCAAATAATGAATCGTAGCAGCGAATTGACACTATATCTCTCCAATTATAGACATCACATTGACCTTTCTCATTATTGCCAACCGCAACAACCGTTCCGTCCTTTTTTAGTCCTACAGTATACCCATAGCCGCATGAAATTGCCACTATATCTTTCCATTTTGATACATTGCATTGACCATGTTTATCAGCATACATACTTTTACTATTCAGTAATTCTGCAACAACCGTTCCATCCTTTTTCAATCCGACAATATGAGAATTAGCACAAGCAATTGAAACAATATCGTTCCAATAGGATACAATATCATGATCTTTGTTGTGACAAAATACAGCAACAGTTCCGTCTTTCTTAAGACCAAATATGCTGAAATCTCCAACAGCAACTGAAACAATATCGTTCCAGTTATTCTCCGGTAAATCATAATTTAAAGGTTCATAATTTCTTGTACTCTTAATTCTATTAATCGTTGACCTAACTGAAGAATCCTTGTAACCACAAAGTTGTCCAAATAGCAGGCTTGCTATTGCATACTCGCCATTTTTTTCTGATTTTTCAGCCTTTTGATATATCAAGGGGGCTTTTTGTTCTATTTGTGTCTGTGCGAGCTGAATATACTTGGCTGAATCCCCATAACCATTCATCTCGCCGAATCGTTGAATAATTTCATAGTAGTCCGAAATATACTCAATTCTGTTGAATCTTTGCTTCCAATAATCAAACAGGCTATCAGGAACGTAACGTTCAAGTTCGGCTTTAAGCTTTTCGTCAGCAAAACTCAAAGCTTTCTTGTAATTTGGATTGGTTTCTATTGGGTCAAAAATAAGCTTGTCTGCATTTTGATAATTTCTTAAATGTAGATCTTCTTCTGTTCTCATGTTCTTATCTACAAATAATTTGACCACATAAGCCTTAGCACATTCCGGGTCAAGGTCAAGCACCTTTTCGGCATACTCGTTTGCACTTTTAAAATCTCCGTCCTCCAGAAACATAAATGCGCGCTTCAAGAGTGAATCTTTTTCAGCCGTATGCTGTGCATGCTGCAACTGCTGTACAACGACAGTATTGTTAACATCTGTCTGTGCAGTAGTATTTGAACTGTTTCCTATCGGTATTATCTTCCCAATTCCCCTGATAAGATCCTGCATAAAGCCGACTTTACCCATATCCTGCGCCTGCAAGTGCTTGAACTCTTTCGGAATATCGTAAGCGTCAATGTCTTTGTAACAGGGAATAAGCACCTTTTTCTTGTCGGTTTTCATCATGTCAAGAAATCTGCTCCACTCATTCTTGACCCATACGGCATTGTAATAATCGTAGCTTGTACCGACTGCAAGCATTACCTTTGCCGAGCTTAGCGCCGAGAATACGTAAGGCTCATACTCCTGCCCAAGCTTATCTTCAAGCGTAATGCGTGCAAAGAAAACTTTATATCCCTTCTCCGTCAAAGCGTCGTACATATTCTGCGCAAGCACGCTGTCGATCGTTCTCTGGCCGTCCTCGGCAGTTTCTTTGTAACATATAAAAATGTCGAACGGTTCTTCGTTCTGAGCAATAGCAAGGATAGACTTCTGTAACCTGTCTATCTCCTTTGCCTCGTCTCTGTAAATCTTCCTTGCGACAACATCTGCGTATTCCTGCGCCATCTCAAAGTTGCTGTCGTTGAAAATACTGTCATATGACGTTCTGTGACAGGTAGGAATTTTCTTTGCCGTTGCAGGATCGTCAACATATTCTATGCCGTACTTGCACAGACACAACCCCCAGTAAGCCTCGGCTTCTTCGGGGAACTCCGATACTATGCTCTCAAACACGCCCGCCGCCTTGTCAAATTCGTTTGCAAAGCGCAAACGGTTAGCACGGTTGAAAAGGTTCATCTTTTTATCGTTGTCGGCTGTGGGTACGGTCTGCGTTGTTCCGCAGTATTCACATTCGCATACATTTGAGCCTTCTATAAGCGGCAGATCAGCGCCGCACATTTTGCATTTGAAGATTGTCATAATAATCGTCCCTTTCTGTATTACTATTGTATTATATTGTATTATAGTTGAATTACATATGTATTACTTCTTATTCAGCTTGCAGAGCCTGTTTCTCTCCGCAAGAAGTCCTTCTGCTTTAACAGCCAATGATAATGCAGTATCCTTTTCACCGTCAACAACCGCACCCTGCAGCTCCTCAACACAGGACGAGAGGTCGGATTCTATATTCTTTAATGCTTCGCTGCTTACAATGTCGCTGTACTTTATGTTTTCAGCTAACTTTGCAACTGCCTTTCTCACGTCTTCATCGCCGCATTGATTGACAAGCACATTTACTTTAGATTCGAGATTCTTCATATACTTTGTGTCTTTGACAAGCTTTTTGTCCTGACGGACGATCTCATCACGCATTGAGTCTGCGCCGATAAACCCGACTGCAGACGCACCGAGTAACAGTACATCAAACACCAGCACTACCCACACGGGAACAAATGCACCGAGAGCCATAAACACAAGGCTCAGAATTGTCTGTGCGATACAGTACACTACGCTGATACGTGCTATCGGGAACCCGTACAGCTTACTGTTGATGTCCTTACCATCCTTGAATGCAATATTCATTACGAACGGCTGAACGGCAAGTGAGATAACACTGAATATGTATGTTAACCAAAATACGCCGCCTTTCTTAAACGGTACGGCAAATGCGGTAACGCTGAACCCAACGAATATTATCGCCGTTACGATGATTATTCTTTTCTGGTTTTTGCTTAAGTTTCTCATGATTATTCTCCCTTCTTATTACCGCACTCGGGGCAGAATTTACCCGTAATGCCTTTATTGCCGCACGCACAGTCCCATGTTTCCTTTTCGGGCTTTTTTGCGCCGCATTCCGAACAGAATTTGCCTGTAATTCCCTTGTTGCCGCAGGTACAATCCCATGTTTCCTTTTCGGGCTTCTTAGCTCCGCACTCGGAACAGAACTTGCCTGTGATGCATTTATTGCCGCAAACACAATTCCAGGTTTCCTTTGGTTCGGGCTTTTTTGAGCCGCACTCGGTACAGAATCTGCCTGTTATTCCCTTATTGCCGCAGCTGCAGTCCCATGAATTTACGGGAGTAATTCTGTCTGATATTATACCGCCCAAAGCGATGCCCATATTCTTGCCCGTTTCGGCAATGGGATTAAGTGCGTCTTTGGTCATACCGATTACACTGCCCATCGCGCCGAGAGATATACCAAGTCCCGCAAGATCGCCGAGACCGTCCATCACTCCGCCGCCGGATCCACCGTTGCCGGTAAGACCGTTTTGCATAGCCTTCATGCCAACCATACGGGCTGTTTCCTGCTGATAAGTATAACCTTTCATCTTCATTTCTTCTGCTTCTGCCTGCGCCTGCATTTTATAAGATTCTGCTTCAGCGGCTTTCTGTATTTTAAGGGCCTCGGCATCTCCCTGAGCACCGATAATCTTCATTCGTGCAGCCGTTTGTGCTTCAACGGTCTTTCTCTCAGCGGCCGCTTCGGCTTCTTTTTTACGTATCTGCTGTTCACGAACTGACAGATATTCCTGTGCGTACTGCTGCTTTAATCTGCGGAAATTCGGGTCATCGTCGGGGGTAACTATCCTGTTTATGTAGAACTCGGAAAGCTCCAGACCGTATTCGGCAAGTTCGGGTGCGATTTTTGTTTTAACGATATTTGACAGGTTGATAAGATGAGCATCAATTTCAAGAATGTTGATTCCGCTCTCTTTTATAGCCTGTGCAAGACAAGACTTCACTTGAGTCATTACCATCGAACGAAAAACACCCTTCTTGCTGCCTTCGCCGAGAAGCTGCGCCTGAGACAGACCGCCCGTAGTACCGACTATCTTCAAAAGCAGCTTTTTGGAATTGGCGACGCGCACGTTGAATTCGCCGCTTGCACCAATCTCAATGTGCATTCCCGTGGCAGGGTCAAACATTCTCACCTTTGTATCCGTACCCCACTTTATGCCCATTTGTGTGGACATATTTACAAAGTATACCTCCGAGTGGAATGTGCCCTCAGTGTCGGTCGGGAGATGATAGAGATTCTCCAGAAGCGGTAACTGCTGTGTTTCGAGAGCGTATCTGCCCGAGCCGAATATATCAAGAGCCTGACCGTCCTTGAAGAATATAGCTTCCTGACTTTCGTGAACGATAAGCTGTGAACCGAGGTTAAAATCTTCTATCGGGTGTTTCCATACGATCGTATCGGCATTACCTTCATACTTGATAATGCTTGCAAGACCGTCCTTTTTGATATGCTCCTGTGCAATGCGTGCCGGAACATCGTTATCAAAATCGCAGACAGGGCAGACAAAACGCTTTGCATTCTTGCTTGCAGTTAAACGTATACCGCACCGACCGCAGGAGAATTCCTCCATCTTAGAGATATCCGACATTGCGTTTATCGGCTCGTGGCAAACCGGGCAGATCGCTTTACCGGCTTTTGACTGGTCAAAAACAACATCATTCCCACAGTGGGCGCAGGTGCGGCTTGTAAGCTTATCAGTTCTGATGTTGATAATATTACCGCAGGTGCAGTTGATTTTCTTTCGTGCAAATAACCCTGTTTTTGCTTCTGCAAACTTTCCGCAGTGCGGACATTCTATAACAAAATTTGACATAATTCATTCCTCCGATTATTATTAGTCTTCATCAACAATCTCCATGTGGTTGAGAGAGAATTCGATACAGGTGATAAGAAGCTCGTTTCTTGTTCTGCCTGTAAGCTCCGCCAGACTGTCAAGCTGTGAGAGCATATCCTTTGGCATACGCATGGAAACGATAGTAGTTTCTCCGGTGTATTTTTTTGGAGTCAATCGCAGTATTGGTTCCTTCATGGAAAACACCTCCTATTCTAATTGTAATACATTCGTATTCATTGTTCAAGCGTTTTTAAAAAAAAGTATAAATATTTTTAATGATTTAGTCGCTAAAACATTAATCGTGTTAAGGAACCACTGATTAAATCACATCCTCCGGATTGAGCACCTATCTTGCTCGCATCTTTAGTCTCGCCTGCCGGCTCGATCGGTGCTTCTGCTGCGCAGAGGTCTCCACCGGAGACCCGCACTGTCAAATTCGTCTCAAAATTCTTGAAATACGTCAGTATTCCTGCGAATTTTTCAACTAATTTGCCTAAAAATCTGACTTCGCAATA
>OMYH01000069.1 GCA_900315255.1 uncultured Eubacteriales bacterium
CACTGTCAAATTGCACTCAAAATTCTTGAAATACGTCAGTATTCCTGCGGATTTTTCGCACAATTTGCCTAAAAATCTGACGGCGCAACTTCGGCACTCAATTTAATCAGTGTCTCCTTAACAGTATCTTTATGCAAAATGTTTCCCTCTATAATTCGGAATATAAACTATATTCCGAAGAGAATTGGAGAGTGAATTCAACTCCACGCTTTAAAATCAGGCTTCCGCTATAGCCTCAACCTCTACAAGAACATTCTTGGGTAGAGTTTTAACAGCTACGCATGAACGAGCAGGCTTTGATGTAAAGTATCTGCCGTAAACCTCGTTGAACTTCGCAAAATCGCCCATATCGGCAAGGAAACAAACGGTCTTAATAACCTTGTCAAGGGAAGTGCCCGCCTGAGTCAATACCGCACCGAGGTTCTTGCAAACCTGCTCGGTCTGAGTCTCGATAGTATCAGCCTCAACATTACCTGTTGCGGGGTTGATTGCTATCTGACCCGATGTAAAGACGAGTGTTCCCACCTTGACTGCCTGTGAATACGGACCTATTGCGTCAGGTGCATTCTTTGTATAAACGATTTCTGCCATAATTAACGCCTCTTTCACAAAATTTTATGTTTAATATCTATTATAACGTTTAAACACCTCATTGTAAAGTGTTTCGATCAAAATAAATGAGCTTTCGGAAATACGGAGTCAGAAACTTAATTGATTTTGAATAACTAAACGGTCCTCAGACCAGCTTGAACCCATTGCCTGTAAGTCCGTCCTTGACCTGCCTGATATGCTCTTTGTTCTTTGTTTCAAGCTCAAGATTAATGATACAGCTGTTTACGTCCGTACCCTTTCCTGCGTGCTCGTAATTTACCGATACGACATTTGCGCCGTAGGAAGCGATAATTGCAGAAATATCTCTGAGCTGCCCCGGCTTATCTGTAAGCTCGATAGACAGCTTGCAGAGTCTGCCGGATTTGAGCAAGCCTCTGTCGATGACTCTTGACAGTATGGTAACGTCGATGTTGCCGCCCGATACGATACAGACGGTATTCTTGCCCTTTACGGGGAGCTTATCAAACATTACTGCCGCAACGGATACTGCGCCTGCGCCCTCTGCGACAAGTCTTTGCTTTTCCATGAGAGTAAGTATAGCGGTTGCGGTTTCGTCGTCCGTTACCGTAACGATCTCGTCAACATACTTGCTGCATATATCAAACGTGTTCTGTCCGGGCTGCTTAACTGCGATACCGTCGGCGATAGTCTTCACTCCGTCAAGAGTGAGGATCTTGCCTTCGCTGAGCGAATTTGCCATTGAAGGTGCGCCCGCAGCCTGCACGCCGTACACCTTAACATCGGGACGGAGAGTCTTTACCGTATATGCAATACCCGATATGAGTCCGCCGCCTCCTACGGGAACAACAATAGCCTCGACATTAGGGTTGTCGTTAAGGATTTCAAGCGCGATAGTACCCTGACCTGCTATAACATAATCATCATCAAACGGGTGAATAAAGGTGAGTCCGAGTTCGTCCTTTAATTTGAGCGCATGGGCATATGCGTCGTCATATACTCCGTTCACAAGCTCTATCTGTGCGCCGTACGCTCTTGTAGCCTCAACCTTTGAGATAGGAGCGCCGTCGGGCAGACAGATAACAGACTTTATCTTGTTTCTTGAAGCCGCAAGCGCAACACCCTGAGCGTGGTTGCCGGCGGAACAAGCAATAACACCCTTCGCCTTCTCTTCATAGCTTAGACGTGATATTTTATAAGCTGCGCCTCTAACCTTAAACGAACCCGTTACCTGAAGATTCTCGGGCTTTATGTAGAGATTAACATCGGGATTGATCTTCGGAGCATGGATAAGTCCCGTATTTCTGATAATATCCTTTAATACAAATGATGCCTGATAAACATTTTCAAGTGTAAGCATTGTGTAGTCATTTCCTTTCACTGTAAATGAGGAGTTGGGAGTTAGGAATGGTTGGAAGTCTGAAACTCAAAGTCCCAAGTTATCGGCATAGAGTTTTGAGTACATGATTTTCTTCAAACCAAATTCATTCCTAAATTCCTCATTTCTAACTCCTAATTAAAAAACTCCTGAAAAATCAAAGTTTTGAGCAAACGAGATCGCCCATCTCGCTGCAGGTGACCTTCTTCACATTCTCGTCCTTGCCTGCGATATCGCCTGTTCTGTAACCGTCCGTGAGGACTTCGTCAACAGCCTTCTCGATAGCGTCTGCTTCTTCGATCATATCAAAGGAATAGCGGAGCATCATGGCAACAGAAAGGATAGTTCCAAGCGGATTTGCGATATTCATTCCTGCGATGTCGGGAGCAGAACCGTGGATAGGCTCGTACATACCGAGTGTAGAGGACGAAAGACTTGCCGACGGCATCATACCGATAGAGCCTGTGAGCATACTTGCTTCATCGGAGAGAATATCGCCGAACATATTTTCCGTAACGATTACATCAAACTGTCCGGGATTTCTGATAAGCTGCATAGCAGTGTTGTCAACAAGAATATCACTATATTCTACGTCGCTGTACTCTTCGGCAAGTTTGTGCATTACCTTTCTCCAGAGCTTTGAAGAATCAAGCACGTTAGCCTTATCTACGGAATGAACCTTTTTGCCTCTCTTGCGTGCTGTTTCAAAGGCTACTCTGCCTATTCTCTCGATCTCATGCTCGCTGTAGAACATCAGGTCTGAGGCTGCCTCTTCGCCATCCTGCTCAAATGTTTTATGCTCACCGAAGTAGATACCGCCTGTAAGCTCACGAACCATCATCAGATCAAGTCCGTCCTTAATGCCTGTTTCTTTGAGCGGTGACGCGCCCTTTAGCTGAGAGAACATCTTCGTGGGTCTGAGATTTGCAAACAATCCCAGCTCGCTTCTCACTTTAAGCAAAGCCTTCTCGGGGCGTTTTGCAGGGTCGATAACGTCCCATTTCGGACCGCCAACTGCACCTAACAGCACGCTGTCGCAGTTTTTGCATCTTTCAAGCCCGTCGTCCGTTATCGGGACACCATATTTATCAATAGACGCACCGCCTATATCTACGAAATCTTTCTCGAATGTATGACCGTACTTCTCGCCTATCTTATCGAGAACCTTTAAAGCCTCATCTACTATCTCGGGACCTATACCGTCACCCTTTAACACTGTAATCTTCTTGTTCATATTTATCATCCTTTTATTCTTTCAAGTTAGGAATGGGCTGTTAACTTGAAGTATATAGTTGTATCCTAATTCCACTCTTTATACTCAAATAATTCCCATCACTATACTCTTGCAATCATTCATCTTACTTATTCTTTATCGAATTGAGCAGTCCGTTAGCCTTGATTATCTCCTTGATAAACTCGGGGAAAGGCTGTGCCTGATAATGCTCGGACTTTGTTTCGTTATAGATAATTCCGCTGTCGAAATCGATCTTTACGATATCGCCGTCGTCTATCTTCTCGCTTGCCTCGGGGCATTCCAAGATAGCAAGACCTATGTTGATAGAGTTCCTGTAGAATATTCTTGCAAAGCTCTTTGCGATAACGCAGTCGATACCCGAAGCCTTAATAGCGATAAAGAACCGCAGCCGAAGTTTGCTCCGCCTACCATAATATCGCCCTTTGAGACCTTACTCACAAATGTTGTGTCAATATCCTCCATGCAGTGCTTAGCAAGCTCACTGTGGTCAGCCGTGTTCAGGTATCTTGCGGGGATAATAACGTCCGTATCAATATTGTTTCCGTACTTATGTACCTTACCATGTGCATTCATATATTATGTCCTCCTTATATCAAAGCGTTCTCGGGTCGGTGATAACACCTGTCAGTGCGCTTGCAGCCGCAACTGCAGGGCTTGCAAGGTATATCTTCGAAGTAATGTGACCCATTCTGCCAAGGAAGTTCCTGTTTGTAGTGGCAACAGCGACTTCGTTTTCTGCAAGAATACCCATGTATCCGCCGAGACACGGACCGCAGGTCGGAGTTGAAACAGCGCAGCCTGCGTCTATGAATATATCAATATAGCCTGCCTTGATAGCCTCTTTGTATATCTTCTGTGTAGCGGGGATAACGATACATCTCACACCCTTTGCAATGTGCTTGCCCTTCATTATCTCTGCCGCTGCTTTAAGGTCAGAGATTCTTCCGTTTGTACATGAACCGATAACGGCCTGATCTATCTTTATATCCGAAAGCTCGTCTGCATTCTTTGTATTCTCGGGGAGATGAGGGCACGCAACTGTCGGCTTGATCTCGCCGAGATCAATGTCAATGATCTGCTCGTACTCTGCGTCATCATCTGCCTTGTAGACCTTATACTCTCTTTGTACTCTCTCATTTACATAAGCGAGCGTCTGCTCGTCAACCTCAAAGATACCGTTCTTTGCGCCTGCCTCGATAGCCATGTTGGAGATGCAAAGTCTGTCGTCTACGCTAAGCTCGGCTACTCCCTCGCCCGTAAATTCCATGGACTTATACAATGCACCGTCAACGCCTATCTTTCCGATAATATAAAGGATAACGTCCTTACCCGAAACCATAGGCTTAAGCTTGCCCGTGAGGTTGAATTTAATTGCTTCGGGTACTTTGAACCATGCCTCGCCTGTTGCCATGCCTGCAGCCATATCCGTACTGCCAACGCCTGTCGAGAATGCGCCCAAGGCGCCGTAGGTACAAGTATGAGAGTCTGCTCCGATAACTATATCACCCGGGGCAACAAGTCCTTTTTCGGGGAGCAAAGCGTGTTCGATACCCATATCGCCAACGTCATAGTAATTGTCTATATCGAACTTACAGGCAAAGCAGCGGCACTGCTGTGTCTGCTGAGCTGCCTTGATGTCCTTGTTCGGTACAAAGTGATCCATTACCATAGCTATCTTTGATTTGTCAAAAACACCGTCAAAGCCGTTTTTCTCAAATTCGTTGATGGCAACGGGAGTTGTAATATCGTTTCCGAGTACCAGACTGAGCTTGGTTTTGATAAGCTGCCCCGGTACTACCTTGTCAAGACCTGCGCCGGCGGCGAGGATCTTCTGAGTCATAGTCATACCCATAGTTATTATCTCCTTTTATTTTTATGTATAATCTCTGCTAAATTATTTTTTCTTCTCACGTCTGTTTATAGCGCTGAACAATGCGTCAACAGAGGAATAGATAATATCGTTATTTACGCCTACGCCCCACTCTACATTTCCGTCCTTGTCGGTAATGCTTACATATGTTACAGCCTTCGACTCCGAGCCTCTCTCAAGTGCGTGTTCGGTATAGGAGAGATCAGAAATATCAATGTTAAGATTATGTCTTAAAGCACGGCTTACTGCGCTGAGTCTGCCCGAGCCTTCCGCTTCAATAGTTTTCTTTTCGCCATATGCGTCAACGACCATCGTTACAAACATGCGCTCGCCGTTATTCACTTTCTTGAATACAATATCCTCAAGTCTGATCGGCTCTTTGATGTTGATGAACTCCTTGCTGAACTCATCGAAGACCTCGTTCGGAAGCATTTCCTTATGATTTACATCAGACACATTCTTGATAAAGTAGCTTACCTTTTCACCAAACGCCTTCGGGAGAACATAACCGTAATTTGTTTCGAGAAGATAGCTCACGCCGCCCTTACCCGACTGTGAGTTGATGCGGATAACGTCCGTCTGGTATTCACGTCCCACATCGGCAGGATCTATGGGGAGATAAGGTATAGTCCATGTATTAAGGTTATGCTCCTCATGCCACTTCTTGCCCTTTGCGATAGCGTCCTGATGTGAACCCGAGAATGCGGCAAACACAAGTGCGCCTGCATACGGAGAACGGTCATACACCTTCATTCTTGTAACTCGCTCGTACAGCTCACATATTGACGGAATATCGGAGAAGTCGAGTTTCGGGTCAACGCCTTGAGAGAACATATTCATTCCGAGAGTAACTATATCCACATTACCCGTTCTCTCACCGTTTCCGAAGAGCGTACCCTCCACACGATCCGCACCGGCAAGCAGACCAAGCTCCGTATCTGCAACACCGCATCCTCTGTCATTGTGCGGATGAAGAGAAACTTCTACTGCATCTCTGTATTTTAGTCTGTCGGACATATACTCTATCTGATTTGCATAGATATGAGGTAAAGAATGCTCTACCGTAACAGGCAGGTTGATGATAGCCTTTTTATCGGGAGTCGGCTGTAAAACATCAAGCACGGCATTGCATACCTCCAAAGCGTACTCCGGCTCTGTTCCCGTAAAGGATTCGGGAGAATATTCTACACGGAAATCTGTGCCGTTTTCCTCCTGTAATCTTTTGATGAGCTTAGCGCCGCTGACTGCGATCTCCTTAATCTCGTCCTTCGACTTCTTGAACACCTGCTCTCTCTGAGCATACGATGTGGAATTATAGAAGTGAACGATCGCATTTTTGGAGCCCTTGAGCGACTCGAAGGTTTTGAGAATGATATGCTCTCTCGCCTGAGTCAGCACCTGTACGGTAACGTCATCGGGAATACGGTTCTCTTCAATAAGTCGGCGCAAAAAGTTATACTCCGTTTCGCTTGCGGCAGGGAAACCTACTTCGATCTCCTTAAATCCGATCTTCACGAGCATATCGAAGAAGTCGAGCTTCTCGTCAATACTCATCGGAATGATCAGCGACTGGTTGCCGTCACGAAGATCGACCGAACACCAGGTGGGAGCTTTCTCGATATACTCCTTTTTCACCCATTTGTACTCATTAACAGGCGGGTTAAAATACTGTCTTTGGTATCTTTCGTAGTTTTTCATTTGTTCAATTCTCCTTAAATCAAAATATCTTTGCTTTAAGAGTATCAGCATGGCAAATATTTTGCAGAAACTCCAACAAAAAAGTCCCCGTCTTAATTAAAAGACGAAGACTATAAAGTCATAGTTCCGCGGTACCACTTTTATTGATTCGTTCAGAATCCACTCTTTCAGCACAATCAATGCCAATCTCCTGTAACGGGGAGAAACCGTCCTTCCTACTCTGAGAGATCATTTCAGTCGGCCGCTCAAGGGAGAGCTCAGTATTCGGGGCAATACCGCCTCACATCGACCGACGGCTTTCTGAAATATGCTTTTCCGATACCTTAAACCCTATCATCGCATTTATTAATATTAAAATTGGTCAAGTTAAATTATAACTCATTCTAAAACGGTTGTCAACTGTTTTTTTGTGATCCGTACGTTATTTTTTTACAGTATACTTAAGACTGAAGACTTAGAACTTAAGACTTAAAACTTAAGACTTAAAACTTAAGACTTAAAACTTAAGAATGATGTGGGACTTTTTAAAGTGTGGAGTGTGGAGAGTGGAGTGTGGAGTTGATTCAATGTGCAATGTGCAATTATTGAAAATGAGGAATGAGGAGTTAGGAGTTAGGAATGATTGTTCGTAATCATGCTGTGATCGGTCATTAAAGATTTCGATTTATAATTCCAATTCCGAAATGCGCATTCCGAATTCCGCATTGACTCAACGCATGCGTATCAACGTCCCTAAGGACTATATTTTATATGAGACGCATGGAGAAAACCCGCATAGAATCAGGGGTTTTACATGCGTATCAGTCGTGAGACGCATGGCGGGGGTACTAAACTTAAAACTGAAGACTTAAAACTGAAAACTGAAAAATGGTGAGAGGTCACGCTGTGTTCTGTCATTTTAGCAATAACTATGATATAGTACATTTGTACTACGTATACTATCAAAGTTGGACGCGAGTTCAGAGTGAGTATAACCATGAACTCCGAACGCATAATGTGAGCGGCTGGGAGCCGTCCCCGACGGGCGTTTGCCCGCCCCTTTACTAAGTCGTTACCCGAAGTAAAGCTTCTACGCGGAGAAGAATTACGTATCCAAGAAATCATGACGGAAATACCCGCAGCCGTGCGGCTGCCCGCCATGCGTATCATTTCGGGAAAAGTTGAGACGCATGGAATAAACCCGCATAGAATCAGGACTTTTTACATGCGTCTCATATAAACTATTGTATTAAGGGAGTGGTGAGACGCATGTAAAACTTAAGACTGAAGACTGAAGACTTAAAACTTAAGAATGATGTGGGAATCTCGCTATGTTGAGCCATGTATGCAATCAGGAACTTATTTCAATGTGCAATGTGCAATGTGCAGTGTGCAATTATTGTTCGTAATCAGGCTATGTTTGTTCATTACAGACTTCAATTTATAATTCCAATTTCAAATTAAACACTCCGAATTCCGCATTGAAATACGCCCGCAATCATCAATAAACAAACACTGCCATATTAGGATAAACCAGCTCATAGAGCGTTGCTACCTTGTCAAGCGGCATATTAACACAGCCATGCGAGCCGTTCCATCTGTAAAGCTCTCCTCCGAAATACGGCTGCCATGTTGCGTCGTGGAATCCGACATCGTCTGCGAATACTATCCAATAAGCAACCACCGTCGAATATCCGGGTCCGGTCAAGGTCGCATTGGTCTGCTGATAGATAACTCTGAACGCTCCGGTAGGCGTATTATGGTAGCCGTCCGGCAAACCCGTCACTACATCGCTCTCAAAAACGATCTCTCCGTCCTTATACAGCCACATATGCTGCGCATCTATGCTGACCTCTGCATAATCTGAACCGTATTCGTTAATAGGGTCGTACTGTGCTCCGACTCTGATCCACCACTTGTCGCTTGCCTCGCTCCTGTCTGTCAGATCAAGATTAACAGACTTTTTCGCTTTCACTATGTTTTTAATCTCTTCAACGGCATACTCATTGTCAAGCAGCCAGCCGTAATAGCTGTTTGATATCTCCAGGCGCTGTCCGTTTGTCGTAGTAAACTGCTTTGGCGAATCAAAGGTGTTGTATGTTTCTGCAAGTGTTTCAACATATTCTCCAACCTTATTTTCATCGACATCAAGACCGTAGCTGCCATCGTTCTGCTTTTTGACAGATACCCAGTCGGCGATCCTCTCAACATCTGCGGTTTCTTTTTTATCACCGAAGCCGAGAATTATCTTCATTCCTGTGATCTCATCGCAGACCGCCTTTCTTGCAAGAAGATCCTCGTCATCTGAATAGATATCGGGCTTATCATACAGTTCCTTTGCCACAAGATCAAGCTCTGTCTCCTGCGTTTCAAGGGCGATCCTGACCTCGCTCTCAAGATCGTCACGGTGCGCCATGTTGCCTATGTCCTCGGGAATGATCCTGAACTCGCCATCAACAAAAGCAAGCTCGGCATTCTGTGCAGCCATCGGATATTCGGGGGATACACAGCTGAGTCCGTCAAGAACGCCGACAAGCTTTTCGTCGTCACAGGTATATGTGATATATCCGTCGCTGAGGATATAATGCTTATCCTCAAAGAAATACATTATCCACGACATACCGTTCTGAATGTTGAGCAGATCATCGAACTGTTCCGAAATATGAGCCTCAAGTCCGATGTCGCTGCCGCGGATCACCTCCTTTGCGCCGTCCTTTTCGAGCAGCGTCAAGGTGTATTCATTGCTGTCGCCCGTTATCTTCTCTTTAGCCTCACTTACCGACAAAAACGACACATCTGTATTGTTGAAGGTCGTCCCCGGGAAAAAATGCTGAGAAAAATAGTATCCTGCCGTACCGTAGCCTGCAGCAAGTACCAACAGTATGACAAGAGCAATAATAAGTCCCGCAATGGAACCTTTCGATTTCTTTTTCGATTTAGTCTTAGCTTTGCTCATGATATTTGCAGCCCTCCGCTCTCTGCATTAGTATTGTGTTATAAAATCTCTAAATAATAGGATAACATATATTTTTTCAAAATTCAATCTAATTCGAAACATTTCTGTAAATTTTTCAGCAATAATATTACAGCCTTGAAGACAAAAAATTTGTGCATTATATCAATATTGTGATCTCTCAAAATTCATAAAATAACTGCACTATAATAATCGTTATTATAACAATGTAACAGCGGTGATTTTTTGATGTGTATTTGGCAAAATATTTTGACATTTTTTGCGAATTTAACCTGAATTAAGGTCTTGACAATGGAATTTTAACGTATTATCATATATATTGAAAAATTTTGCAGTCGTTATTTCATTGCAAAACATACATAACAATGCACATTCGTGCGTAAAAAAAATAAGCAGGGAAACCTGTATGTGAGGGAAGTATTTTATGGATCAGATCTTTTGTTCAAGAAACACTTTCTACCGTGACCCTCTGGGGGCGGTCGAAGAGGGAACCTCAATTCATCTGAGGATAAAGGTTCCACTCTATCTCAAATGCAGCAAGGCTCATCTTATTGTCATTGACGAAAGCAGGAACAGCAAGCGTGACAACTACACCATGCTTTGGGGCGGTGCATCAGACGAAAGCGAGATATGGGAATGTGACTTTACACCTAACAAACGAGGACTGTACTGGTACACGTTCCAGCTTGATACCGCAGACGGCATAAGATACCTTGTGCGTGATTTTGGAAGCAACGCACGTATTGACTACAACATCATCTATTCGTGGCAGCTGACCTGTTATAAGAAGGGCTTTGAAACACCCGACTGGATGCCCGGCGGAGTAATGTATCAGATTTTCCCCGACCGATTCTGTTTTTCGGGCGAAAACAAGCGTGCAGGAAGAGATGACAGGCAATACCACAACAGCTGGGACGAAACTCCCGAATGGAGACCGAACAAAGACGGCGTTATCACCAACACTGACTTCTTTGAGGGCGATCTCAAGGGAATCGCCCAAAAGCTCGACTATCTCGAGGATCTCGGCGTAACCTGTATATACCTCAACCCGATCTTCGAAGCGTATTCGAACCACAGATACGACACAGCAAGCTATGAGGACATCGATCCGCTTTTAGGTACGGAAGAGGACTTTAGAACGCTCTGCACCGAAGCAAAGAAGAGAGGTATACATATCATAAATGACGGCGTTTTCTCTCACACAGGCAGCGACAGCAAGTACTTCAACCGTCAGGGAAGATACAAGACTCTCGGAGCCTTCAACTCAAAGGAATCCCCGTATTTCAGCTGGTATGACTTTAACAACTGGCCTTACGGCTACAATTCTTGGTGGGGCTTCGACACTCTGCCTAACACAAGGGAAGACGACCCGAGCTATAACGAATACATCAACGGCGAAAACGGAATTATCCGCAAATGGATAAAAGCGGGCAACAGCGGCTGGAGACTTGATGTTGCAGACGAACTGCCCGATATATTCATCGAGCGCCTCCGTGCCGCCGTAAAAGCCGAAGACAAAAACGCTATTGTCATCGGAGAGGTATGGGAAGATGCTTCAAACAAAGAAAGCTACGGTTCAAGGAGAAAGTTCCTTCTGGGCGATCAGCTCGACACGGTCATGAACTATGTGTTCAGAGGTGCGATACTCGGCTATCTGAAGGGCACGGACGCTTTTCACATCATGGAGGGAATTCTCTGTATCATGGAGAATTACCCAAGACCTGTGATCAGGAATCTTATGAACTTCGTAACTACACACGATACGGAAAGAACGCTCACTCTGCTTGCCGGAGAACCGCTCAACGGACGGGACAGAAGCTTCCAGAACTCAACGAAGATGACTCCCGAACAAAGGGCATACGGCTTGAAGCTGATGCGTCTTGCAGCAGGACTTATGTTCACACTTCCGGGATTCCCGTGCATATACTACGGTGACGAAGCAGGAGTTGAAGGCTATAAAGACCCGTTCAACCGTTCGACATACCCGTGGGGCAAAGAAGACAAAGACCTTATCGACTGGCACAGAAAGCTTGCAAAACTGCGTCGTTCAAGCTCCTGTTTTAATGACGGAGAATTTAAAGACACATACTGCAAGGAAAATATCATGTCGTTTGTAAGATATGACAGCGAATGTAAGGTGTTCTGTATCTTCAATGCAGGCAGAAACGCAGCCGCAGCGCCGATCCCCGGAGGCTTTGACAACAGCGTGATTGAACTTTCTACACATGAAAATGTAAAGTTTGAAAACCGTGAGATAAAGATGCCGCCGCTTAGCTGTGTGTTTATAAAGGCGAGCAAGTAAATTCAGATCACAAGATAATATCGGTTCGAAGCTTCGTGCCTTAACCCACTTGCTTTGAACCGATATTAAAAGTTCCTTGACAAAGGGTCGGTTTTGTGATAGTATAGATAAGGCAGATGTGCCAATAGCTCAGCAGGATAGAGCGTTCGCCTCCTAAGCGAAAGGTCGGGGGTTCGAATCCCTTTTGGCACGCTGAAAAAAAGAGAGTTCGGTTTCCGGACTCTCTTTTTTGTATCTTTCTTATTGATTATGTTTATCCTCAAGATTACAGAGTGAAACTGTAATAACAAACCTCTGCCATCGTTCCCTTATAATCACGGGTTATTGTTTTATCCAATACAAAACCGCACTTCTCCATTACCCTTATGGAGGCGATATTATCATAACGGCAAATACCGTTCATTTTCTCAATACCGATCTTCTCCATAATAACAGGCAGGAACGCTTTTACCGCCTCGGTTGCGTATCCGTTTTTTGTGTATCGCTCACCGATATGATAGCCTATCTCCCACTCCCCGTCATCAAGCGGAACAGCCTGTACATAGCCGATATAAGTATTGTCCTTTAACAAAGCAGGATATACAAACGGACCCTCACAGCCGCCGTACTGCGACTGCAAAAATTCTATCGTTTCCGTTGCGTCCTCTACCGTTTCAAAAACCTCGTCGGGCAAAAAACGTCTTGTATCCTCGTCCAGCGAGTTTTCATGTACCGCCTGTGCCATATCAGGTGTAAACTCTGTAATTCTTAATCTTTCTGTTTCTAAATTGAACATATTAACTCCTTCTTTCTTCTAATAGTGAATATACATTCTTGTCATTTCGGGATCACTACCCTTAACCATACAAAGGAATTTCCAACCGTATCTTTCGTAAAAGCCGATATGATCCGTTACAAGATAGATTGGATAGATTCCATTATCTTTCATATCCTCAACGACCATATCCAGCAGTCTGCCTGCAATACCTCTATTCCTGTATTCCTGTTCGGTATAGACAGCGCATACGTTCGGGGTCAGATCCTTCCGCTCGTGGAAATCATTCTCGATCACGCCCATTCCCGCAGCGATCCTGCCGCCGTCCAGACAAAGATACCAGCCATATTCCGTTTTTCCGTTCAGATAATCCTCCATACAGTCAAGATATGCCTGTTCGGGAACTCCCCATTTCTCATGAAACCAACTTGCTGCAATATTTTTGAGTTCGGGTCGCTCCCGCAAGGTGATATAAATCAAATTACCCATTTTTATGTATCCCCCTTTCGGATCTCCCTGCAAGTTTATTATATCATACCGCTTTTGTAAAATCTAACTCAAAATCATATATAATCAAAAATGAGCCTGCATTACGCAGGCTCTTCATTCTTCATTGTGCGGATGATCCGCTGTATACTTTTTTCGGACAAAAAATATCTGTCTGCCAGATCACCTGTCTTTGTACCGCTAAGATACTCACGGTAGATCATGACATTCCTGCGGTGCATTTCTTCTCTTGCACCGGACTTTTCTCCCCATACGGTATGTTCGCTTTCCTTTCGGGGAATGTAAATATTTTCTCCGTCAATATATTGTTGAATTATTTCAATAATATTCTGCGGCAGTACGTCTGTCGCTTTTATATAGCTCATGTTTGCCTCCTAATAATAAATGTATTTCTTAGGAAAAGCTATGGCTATAATAATATTTAAACTATACCAAATAGCCAAAGCTTATCTGGCAATAACATATCTTTTCAAAAAGCAACCCTCCATAATTTTCTTTCTATATCCGCTCATTACTTATTAGCATCGTCAGACAGCTCCATAATAAGCTGATCGATCTTGTCAAGCGTTGACAACGGCTCTTCGTCCTCATCATCGTCATCATCCGAATTTAACATACCGGGCAGCTTACCTGTACGCTCCTGCGCTTTCTTTGTAGCCTTTTCAAGTCTGATCTTCTCAAACTCCGCCGTTACATACTTTGTGCTACCAACTCCGAAAGCCGCCTCGGGCTCGTCTGTATCCTCATCAAAATCATCATTTTTCTTTGATGACTTCTTTTCGCTCTTCTCGCCCTTCTGCTCCTCGGACAGAGATCCGTACAATTCGTCTGCCTTCTGCTTGGTTATCATCTTTGACGATAGGTTTGCAAGCGAAACAAAAGCGTATAATCCAAGCGCAGCTATCAGGAACTGCGGAACAAGCGCAGTAACCTCAAAATAGCCGAGTTCGTCCATGCTGCCCTTGATCTCGGAGATCGTATAAACAATGGCAAATAGTATGAACATAAATCCATAGGTAAACGATGACTTCACGGGATTCTTTATCTCAATGCCGCAAAGCACCATAGAATTCTGGAAAAGGAATACTGTCAGGAACACCCATACAAATACATCGAAGAATGAGAGTGACGGTGCCTGTTCTCTGTGCGCCACAAATGATTTTATCATCTCGACAGCCGCCCAGATCGTAGGCAGCACCATGCATATACGCATTTTCTTCGCAATATTGAAACCTATCAGCAAGCCCATTCCGACTATTGCAAAAACAAGAGAAACGCACACTCCGAGAATGCTTATCGCAAAATCAGATGTGACAGATTCGCTGCTCGGTGAAACCGTCACCAAAGCGACTGCGCTCTCAACTCCGAGAAGGAGTCCTGATATAATCATAAACAGACCACTTAACCCACTGCGTTTTATATCGCAGTAAGACGAAGTCTTTCGGTCTATCAGATTGAACAGCACCAGAAAGACAAACATAACTGCTGCAAGCAGCACTATTAACTCAGGCTCGGTAGATTTATTTATCAAAAGAGAATAACCGCCGTAGAGATGCTGTGTAATCTCATCTCCGCCCAAAAAGAAAAGGTGGTATATGTGCAGCAATACCGCTCCCACCGTGAACGGAACAAATGCAGCCCAGCTTGCTTTTACTTTCATATATTCAATCGTCCTTTCAAAATAATTGGAGTAATAAAGAATCTTTGCACTGTATATAAATATCGTATGGAACACCGAAAAACACATATTCACAAATACAATATTATAACAATTCACAAAATATGTCAATAGAAATTTTAAGGAAAGGAAGAATTCATTTGAAAAAATATCTCCCGGTTCTCTCGATCGTTATGACGGCGATGGCAGCGATACCCGCAGTTCTCAATCATGATGTTTTTACATACTGCTCCGGTGCCGCTCAGCCTGTTGCGGCGGAAATATCTTCTCGGGAATACCCCTTGCCCGACAGTGTGACCTTTACCGATATTTCGGACGGACAAAGCGTCACACGCTCAACTAAGTCCGTTATATATTCCCTTGTGGGAGCCGTCTGCGAAAAGGATTTCATACCGGACGAGGTCAAGGCTCTCTGCATAGCAATACACACTCAGCTGTGCATTGAAAACGAAAGCGGAACTCTGGCAATAGATACCAAGGACAAAAGCATTTACCTCAGTGACAGCGAGCTTAAAAACAAGTTTTCAAGCGACTACACCGCCCTTTGTTCATACTGTGACAATGTATACTCAACGCTTCTCTTATCCGACGGCAGACCTGTTCCCATATTTACGCTCCCGTTTTGCAGCACAAAGGAGCGCACTTCTCCGCCGATAGCCGACCCGTATGATACTCTTTTTTCAGCCGATTCCGCAGGCGAATCAAATGGCATTACGCCCGTACTTGCGAGAATGATGTCACAGCAGGGACTTACATACAATGAGATCCTCAATTACTGCTATAATGTTTAGCTGTCTGCAAAACGCATTCAAGCACCCTATCGGAAAATATGTCTTCGTTTTCGTCTATGACAACGGTATTACCCGGCAGCTGTGCAGTATCGGCAAGCGATCCCGGGGCTATCGGCACATCGCACGCATTGAGCATTGTGATATCAAACTCGCTGTCACCTGCGGCGATCATAACATCGGGCGAGAGCTTCTCTCTCAGCCTATCCAACGCTTTTCCTTTGCTTAGTGATTTCGGAACAACATATACCTTAACGCCATTATTGAATACATCTACAACATCGGTATCAAGCTCGGATTTCAGTTTTTCAACCGATTTCTCGGGTTCATCGCACTTTGTAAATACAAAAAGCTCCCTTATATTTCGCACCTCAAAGGTCCTTCTCTTATCCTCATCAAGCAGCCTTTCAGAAAGGCGCAGCTGCTCACGCGCACTCTCCGTTAGCCTGAGCGACTCTTTGTACCACTCTTCATTTTCGATGCCTTTTTCGAGCAATACTCCGCCGTTGCAGACTAAAGCAATTTCGGGTATCCCTATTCCGAGGTCAATCCTGTTGTACTGTTCAAGAGTTCTCGTCGTTGTAGGTACAAGCAGCACCGTATCGTTAACTTCTTTCAGAAGTCCGGCTGTTTTCTTCGTGATAAACGAGATCTCTCTGCCCTGGTAAACTTCCGCGCAGATCTTATCCTCACCTATATCATGCTTGTATGAAAATATCATGGTGTTATCAAGATCGGTATTAAAAACTATCATAGCTTTCCCCCTGTACAAAGCAAAAAGCGTAAGCCATACGACCTACGCTCAATCTGCTGAGTAAGATGTGATATTGACAGAACATTTGCGGTCTTACCGCTTCGAATTACTGTTTTTATTTTATCACAAATTGCCTGTCATGTCAAGTTTTTAAAATGGAATAAATTATTTAAATTATCTTTTTAAATTTGTAAAATTTAACTATGACGTAAATTTTTATTTTTTGCTATAATAATATTGTGATTATTACACAATAGAAAGGTTGCATCATAGTCTAATATCACTAATTTCTAAACTTGAATTATGAGGGTGAAAAAGATGTACAAAAAAGATGAAATACTGGTTTACGGGAACAACGGAGTATGCAGACTGACCGATATTCGCCGTGAGAGTTTCACAGATCAGCCTGAAACGTACTACATACTTTCCCCCGTATTTGATGAACGCTCCACTATTTATGTTCCGACAGAAAGCCGCACCGCAGAAAAAAAGCTGCGTCCGATCATAACAAAAGACAAGCTTGACACAATGCTTGTTTCCGCTAAGAACTCCGCTGCGAGGTGGGAAAACAATGACCGCAAGAGAGGCGAATATTTCAAGGACATTACCTCAAAAGGGTTATCGACCGATCTTCTTGAAGTAATGAAGAGTCTTACCATACAAAAAGACAAGCTGAAAAACAGCGTCAGAAAGCTTCATGCAGCAGACGAAAGAACTCTTGCCGTATGCGAAAAAATAGTCGGTGAAGAATATGCCTACGCCTTCGGTGTGGATGTAAACGACGCTCTGTCTCATATCAAGAGCGAGTTTCTCTCTGCGTAAGGGTTTTTTCACATGGTTTTGTATTATTGTGGATAACCTTGTTCCTTCCCTATACTTACTAAAAGTGTGTAAGCCAACTTGTACTTACACACTTTTTTATTTAAACGAGGAGCTAAGCTCCAACAAGCTCGCTTGATTGGAGCGAGCGACGACGTCAACAAACGTCGTGGAGCTTTAGCTCCTGCGGGCGTCGGTGGG